>JBHAEN010000216.1:0-4359 GCA_041855645.1 Bacteroides sp.
ATTCCCGCAGACCGTGCGCGCTACGGTCGGCGGGAATCTTTGTATATGCATGCGGCGAAACCTGCGGACAGCCGCACCCGAAAGGCGGGAACACCTCGTGAAAAACGGTGCGCAGGCATCGGCGGCTGCAACTCGTTTGTCATTTCTTTCGTGCGGATTGGGGAAACGAAAAACGCCCGCGTATTGGGTACGCGGGCGTTCTTTTATGACTCGGATGAGGAAAAATTCAAGAAGTGAGGGTAGGGAAGACCGGGCTATTCCTTCTCCCCGTAAGCCAGATCGCCGGCATCTCCCAAGCCGGGCACGATGTACGAGTGGTCGTTGATTTCCGGATCTATGGCCGCACACCAGACGGTGGTCTTCTCTTCCGGAAACACGTTGCAGATGTGGTCTACGGCCTGCCGGCTGGCAATGATGGAGGCCACGTGAATCTCGGCCGGATTGCCCTTGGTGAGCATGGCCTGATAACTCAGCTCCATGCTTCCGCCCGTGGCCAGCATCGGGTCGGTGATGATGAGCGTCTTTCCGTCGATGCGGGGCGAGGCGATATATTCGATGTGAATATCGAACTTCAGCGTATCCTTATACTTCCGGTAGGCCGATACGAAAGCGTTTTCGGCATTGTCGAAATAACGGAGAAAACCCTGATGGAAAGGCAGTCCGGCCCTGAGGATGGTGCTGATGACCAATTCATTGTCCGGCGTGTTCACCGGCGCAATGCCCAAAGGAGTCTGTACGCTCTTGACGGAAAAACTGAATTGTTTGCTGATTTCGTAAGCCATGATCTCGCCGATGCGCTCGATGTTCCGGCGGAAACGCAGGCGGTCGGTTTGTATCTCTACGTTTCTGATTTCCGAAACGTACTGGTTGAGGATGGAACTTGTCCGGCTAAAATCAATTACTTTCATAGTTGCTTGATAAAAAAATATTGTTCGGGTGGGCATTGAGAAAGCCGTATTCGGCTTTTTGACTTTATACCGGATTGCAAAGTAAACGGTTTTTCCGCGATTTTGCAATATCGGGCTTACAGATATTGTTAGTATTTGGTAAAAGCGGAATCATTAAGGAAAAATTTCCTTATTCCTGTTTGCCTATTGAAAATAAAGTACTACTTTTGTCTCCGCTGTAAAAGGTAAAAAGAGATCATCAACAAGTACCAATTTAATTAATCAAAGAAATGGCAAATTTAGATTTAAGCAAGTACGGCATCACAGGAGTGACCGAGATTGTGCACAACCCCTCTTACGAGCTTTTGTTCGCCGAAGAAACCAAAGCCGGTCTGGAAGGTTTTGAAAAAGGACAAGTAACCAAGATGGGTGCAGTGAACGTAATGACGGGTGTTTACACCGGCCGCTCTCCCAAAGATAAGTTCTTCGTGAAGGACGCTACGAGCGAAAACACTGTTTGGTGGACTTCGGAAGAATACAAGAACGACAACAAACCCGTAGACGCCAAATGCTGGGAAACCGTAAAAGGTTTGGCTACGAAAGAACTGTCGAACAAGAGACTGTTTGTGGTGGACGCTTTCTGCGGCGCCAACGAAAATACGCGTCTGAAGCTGCGCTTCATCATGGAAGTGGCTTGGCAGGCTCACTTTGTGACCAATATGTTCATCCGTCCGACGGCTGAAGAACTGGCCAATTTCGGTGAACCCGACTTCGTCATCATGAATGCTTCCAAGGCAAAAGTGGAAAATTACGCCGAACTCGGACTGAACTCCGAAACAGCCGTTGTGTTCAACCTGACCGAAAAAATTCAGGTTATCCTGAACACTTGGTACGGTGGTGAAATGAAGAAAGGTATGTTCTCATACATGAACTACTTGCTTCCGCTCAAGGGTATGGCTTCCATGCACTGTTCGGCCAACACCGACAAGGAAGGCAAGAGCTCGGCCATCTTCTTCGGTCTGTCGGGAACAGGCAAGACTACGCTCTCTACCGACCCGAAACGTCTGCTCATCGGTGACGACGAACACGGATGGGACGACGAAGGTGTGTTCAACTTTGAAGGCGGATGCTACGCTAAGGTCATCAACCTCGATAAAGAAAGCGAACCCGATATTTGGAACGCCATCAAGCGCGACGCGTTGCTCGAAAACTGTACGGTGGATGCAGAAGGCAATATCGACTTCACCGACAAGTCGGTTACCGAAAACACTCGTGTATCCTATCCCATCTATCACATTGAGAACATCGTGAAGCCCGTATCCAAAGGTCCGCACGCCAAGCAGGTAATCTTCCTCTCGGCCGACGCTTTCGGTGTGTTGCCTCCGGTTTCTATTCTGAATCCCGCTCAAACGCAATATTATTTCCTTTCCGGCTTCACCGCTAAATTGGCCGGTACGGAACGTGGAATCACCGAACCCACTCCGACGTTCTCGGCTTGCTTCGGTGCGGCGTTCCTCTCGCTCCACCCCACGAAATACGGTGAAGAGCTGGTGAAGAAAATGGAAAAAACCGGAGCCAAGGCTTATTTGGTGAACACCGGTTGGAACGGTAGCGGCAAACGTATCTCCATTAAAGATACGCGCGGTATTATCGACGCCATCCTCGATGGTTCTATCGACAAGGCTCCGACGAAGACCATTCCGTACTTCGATTTCGTAGTACCGACCGCTCTTCCGGGTGTAGATCCGAAAATCCTCGATCCGCGCGATACTTACGCTGACGCTGCCGAATGGGATACCAAAGCCAAAGACTTGGCCGGACGTTTCATCAAGAACTTCACCAAGTTTACGGGCAACGATGCCGGTAAGGCTCTCGTAGCTGCCGGTCCGAAGCTCTAATCGGGAAAAAGGTAATCCGCCTTATTATCATAGGGGGCTGTATCGAAACGTCTGTTTCGGTTCAGCCCCTTTTTTGCCGCCTCGAAAGCCGATAAGCGGAATAATCGTCTTATCTTTGCTTATGAATCATTAACGGAAAGAAATGAATGCAGACCGGAAAGCCCCTGACGGCAGTTTCGCTTTCGACAGCCTGTTTACGCACTATTACCGGCGATTCGTGCACTTGGCGTCATCCTACGTGGGCGATCGCATGGCAGCCGAAGACATCGTGATGGAAACCATGATGTATTGCTGGGAACACCGGGCGAGGCTGGAGGATGGCGATTTTTCGCCCGCCTATGTGTTTGCCGCCATCCGGAACCGATGCCTCAATTTCTTGCGCGACTGTCAGCTGCGCGACCGGATTTCCGAGCAGATGCAGGAACACGAAGCCTGGAAGCGTTCGTTGCAAATTGCCTCGCTGGAGGCTTGTAATCCCGAAGAACTTTTCTCGGCGGAAATCGAACGGCTGGTTAATCGCACGCTCGACCGACTTCCCGAAACCACACGCCGAATATTCCGCATGAGCAGGTTCGACGGAAAGAGCAATCGGGAGATAGCGGCGTTCATGAAACTCTCCGTCAAAAGCGTGGAGTATCATTTAAGTAAAGCGACCACGGCGTTGAAACACTCGCTTTCCGACTTTCTTCCGCTATTGATTGCTCTGCTGGTCCATGCAAATTTAACATTCCCCGATTAGGGTGGAAGCATTCTGATGTGTTATCTATAATGGAGCGGGAGAGATTCTTTCGCATCGACCCTTGCACGGTAAACCATGGATAAAGAACTGTTACATCGCTTTTTCGACGGCCGCGCCACGTTTGAAGAAGAATTGCGGATACGTCGTTGGCTCGAAACCTCGGAGGCGCACCGGAAGATTCTCTTTCATGAACGGAAACTTTTCGACGCCCTTTTGCTGCACGCCGATTTGGAACGGATGAATGCCGTCGGTCGTCGGAGCGCACGATGGAAAAATACGGCCCGTTGGGTGGCGGGCGCGGCGGCCATTGTGCTGCTTGCGTTGTCGGTCGGCTTTTATGTGATGAACCGGCCGACGCCCGATGAAGCGACGAACTGCATCTTCGTGCCTCAAGGCCAGTGCGTCAGGCTGATGTTATCCGACGGAACGGGCGTGTGGCTCAACTCGAAAACAAGCATGACCTATCCTCAAGATTTTCGGTCGTCGGGCCGACGTATGGTGCATGTCGACGGAGAGGCTTATTTCGAGGTGACTCCCGACTCGAATCGTCCGTTTGTGGTGATGACGAGAAGAGGGAAGGTAGAAGTGCTGGGAACCAAATTCTATGTCAGCGCATACGGCAATGGCGACTTTGAAACTTCGCTGATGGAAGGAAGCGTTAAAGTTTCCGCTCCGGAGGCGCAACTCATCCTGAAACCTCATCACAAAGCCGTGTTGACGGGAGATGGAAGGTTGATGAGCAAGCGCATTTCGGACATGGATGCCTACCGCTGGAAGGAGGGGCTTTACTGTTTCAGGAATCTGCCTCTTGCCGAAGTGCTGAAGCAGTTTGAAC
>JBHAEN010000217.1:0-8157 GCA_041855645.1 Bacteroides sp.
AAGTTTCAACTCAGCCCCACTTAATTTATTGCGGATATATGTCATTTTAACCCGACGACGGGATTTGACATGCATCCGCATTATTTTTTCATCAGCCTATTTTGCTGATTTTTTTCAGTTTTTCTTCGTCAATGATGCGGATTTTACGACCGTCGATGGTGATGAGATGTTCCGCGGCAAACTGCGAGAGTGTGCGGATGGCATTGGAAGTGGTCATATTCGACAAATTGGCCAAGTCCTCGCGCGAGAGGTAAATGCTCAACGTGCATTGGTCTTCTTCCAATCCGTAGTTTTCTTTCAAAAAGAGAAGCGACTCGGCCAGACGTCCGCGAATGTGTTTCTGGGTAAGGTTGACCGTGCGCGCATCGGAAATCCCCAAGTCGATGGAAAGCTGGCAGATGAAGAACATGGCCAGCTTGTTGTTCTGAGCCACCAGCGAAGTGATGATGCTCATCGGAATGAGGCACACCACCGAAGGCTCGAAAGCCGCGGCCGCCGTCACAAAGTCTTCTTGAGCAAAATAGGCGCGATAGGCAAAGTATTCTCGCGGTTTAATCATACGGATGATCTGACTGCGACCGCCCACACCGTCCTTGTAGATTTTCACCTTACCGCTGATCAGACACATCAGATGAACCGGAGTCTCTCCCTCGCAGTAAATCATTTCGTTCTTTTTGTAGGACTGTACCGTGTAATTGCGCAGCAACAACTCCCTCTGCTCCTCGTTCAAAGGAGCGAACAAATCGGACAAGGCGTCCGAAATATCGATACCCGAAAGGTTGATCTTTGCCATTAATGCTATAAAGCTGTGTTATATAGCACAAAAGTAGAAAGAAAAAACGGAAAGTAAGAAAAAGGAAGAAAGTTTTTTAACGACAACGTCGGCCGGATGAAAGAAGAAGACTTGCAAGCGAATGAATCGGGAAGGCAGATGATCCATAAAAAGGACATCCGCAGACAGTCCGACGGTGTGACGACTGCCTGCGGATCTCCGTGACCGAACGCCCCCCGATGCAAGGGGACGTTTATCGGTTGAACAGCAATTCCCGATACTTGGGCAAAGGCCAGATTTCGTCGTCGATCTCCATCTCGAGATGATCGATGTGGTCGCGGATCTGATCCAGATAAGGACGCACTTGCTCTTCGTAGGCAAAGGCTTTCTCCCGATGGTTCGTCATGCGGTTGGCCACTTTGCGCGCTTCGATCATATCGTGCACCAACACCTTGATGGCGGTCACCCTGCGGGAGATGTCGCGGATAAGGTCTTTGCGATCGGCACTCATGGCCTCGTATTCTTCGGGAGAGAATACGGCCTTCATGTGGCAAAGGTTCTCCAACAGACGATTCTGATAGGCCACAGCAATGGGAACAATGTGATTGATGGCAAGATCGCCCAGCACACGGCTCTCGATTTGCACCTTCATGGTGTATTTGTCCAGTTCCACTTCAAGACGGCTGTTCAGCTCGGTTTCGTTAAAGACGCCCTCGCCCAGCAGTACCGATTTCGACTGGTGGTCCGTATAGTGCATCAGGGCTTCGGGCACGTGGCTGATGTTCGTCAGTCCGCGACGTGCCGCTTCCTGTTTCCATTCGTCGGAATACCCGTCGCCTTCAAAGCGGATCGGTTCGGAAGCGATGATGGTTTCCTTGAGCACACGGAAGATGGCCTCGTCTTTGCCCACTCCGTCTTCCATGAGCCGCTCCACCGATGCGCGAAACTCGTTCAACTGAGCTGCCATTGCCGCATTGATGACAATCATCGGAGCGGCGCAGTTGGCCGATGAGCCTGCCGCACGGAACTCGAACCGGTTGCCGGTGAACGCAAACGGCGAGGTGCGGTTGCGGTCGGTGGTGTCGAGCAAAATTTCGGGAATACGGCCGATGCCCAGTTTAAGGGTTGTTTTTTCCTCCGGAGTCATTTTGTCATCGCCCACCTGCCGCACGATTTCGTCGAGCGTGGCCGACAGTTGTTTGCCGAGGAAACAGGAAAGAATGGAAGGCGGTGCTTCGTTGGCTCCGAGGCGGTGGCTGTTGCCCGCACTCGAAATGGACGCGCGCAAAAGATTCTGATTCTTGTAAACCATCATCAAGGCGTTTACCAAAAACGTCAGGAACAGCATGTTTCCCTTGGGGTTCTTTCCCGGAGCAAACAGGATGACGCCCGTATCGGTACAGAGCGACCAGTTGTTGTGTTTTCCCGACCCATTTACTCCGCTATACGGTTTTTCATGCAGCAACACGTTGAAGTGGTGTTTGTTGGCGATGCGTTTCATCAGGTCCATCACCAACTGGTTATGGTCGTTCGCAAGATTACAGTTCTCGAAGATGGGCGCCAGTTCAAACTGATTGGGGGCCACCTCGTTGTGACGCGTCTTGACGGGAATGCCCAGTTTGTGGCACTCTATTTCCAACTCTTTCATGAAAGCCGTGACACGGGGGGGAATGGATCCGAAGTAATGGTCTTCGAGCTGCTGGTCTTTGGCCGAAGAATGTCCCATGAGCGTACGTCCCGTAAGAAAGAGATCGGGACGCGCGTTGTAGAGCGAAGAGTCCACCAGAAAATATTCTTGCTCCCACCCCAGATTGCTGTACACACGGGTTACGTTCTTGTCGAAAAGCTGGCACACTTCCGCAGCGGCTTTGTCTACGGCCGCCAATGCCTTGAGCAAGGGGGTTTTGTAGTCCAACGCCTCACCCGTATAAGAAATAAATATGGTAGGGATGCATAGCGTGCTGTCCACGACGAAAGCGGGTGAAGAGACATCCCAGGCCGTGTATCCGCGCGCTTCGAATGTGTTGCGGATGCCCCCGTTCGGAAACGACGAAGCGTCCGGTTCTTGCTGAACAAGCAATTTGCCCGAGAAACGTTCGATGATTCCGCCGTCTTCGCCCAGCTCGATGAAGCCGTCGTGTTTCTCGGCCGTACCGTCGGTGAGTGGCTGAAACCAATGGGTGTAGTGCGTAACGTTGAGCGATTTGGCCCAACTTTTCATGCCGTTGGCTATGAGATCGGCCTGTTCGCGGGTGATGGGCGTCCCTTTCTCGACGGCATCGACCACGGCTTTATAGGCTTCACGCGGAAGATATTCCTGCATCTTCTTGCGGTCGAACACATGGCTACCGTAATAGTCCGAAACTTTGTGGGAAGGAGGGGTGACGGTCAACGGCTTTCGGTTGGCCAACTCTTGCAGAGCAAAAAATCTCATTTTCGACATTTGGGTACTTGTTTTTATGGTTTACGCCGCAAAATTACACGATTTTCCCGAAAGAACCCCAATAAAAACAGGGGCATTTTCAAGAAAATGATCTATTTTAAACCAAACACCCCATAAAAAAAAGACAGTCATGAACGAAACGCCTCCGCATCGCTTGTCTTTCTTATTTGAAATAAAAGTCAAGGCGTGCCCATCCTTTTCCGACACGCCGAAAAGAACTGAGCCGAAAGCAGAAGTTCCGACACAGCTCCGAGAGAGGGCAGCAGCATGGCACACGGCAGGGACTCACCCCCTTATACATCCGCACCGAATAAAAACGTGTCAATCACAGTCATTCCGCATAATATCCGTGGGATAAACTGTGAATGATCCATGATTTGTTGCTGATATAGTTGAATGATTCCATGATTTCTCCGGTCGCCGTATAGTAACGTTGTTCTTTCACTATACCCGAATTTCTCACATACCGTTCGCTTTTGAAGACGCTTATTATTTCTCCCTCCTGCAACGTTTGTTCAAGGCTAAGTTCCAAAAGAAAGCCGTCGGTTTTGTCTGCCGATTCGCAAATATCGTTCACAACGTTTTGCATCCATGCCATCAACATCAGCCCCTCTTCATCCGGGCGGATGACGGGAATCTTCCCCTCGCCTCCCATTCGGTTTGTCCAAATCAGTTTCCGGGTTTGTTCAAATTCCTCCTTTACCCGGTCGGCATCCACTTGCCGCCCGTCGTTGGTGTAGCATCGAAGTCCGGTTTCGTATGCCGAACCGTTGACATGCTCGTAGCGCAGGGCTACAAGAGTGACACCCTTCGCATTGAATTGATACACTTCCCAAAGCGTGTGGTTCGTGTGTCCGCTCAAAGGCCAAAGTTTGTCCAAGGCCAGTTTCATCTGCCTGTCTTCCAACCAACCGGGCACGCCTGTACCGCTCCAGATTTCTCCGACATTGTTGTCGATAATAATGGCGTCCAAATCATCGATATGCCCATTCATATCATCCGAAGAACATCCGCCGACTCCCAATAAAGAAACGGCGAGCAAGAAGAGAAAATAGATTTTCATGGTATCGAATTGATTAAAAGTTATTGATTTTCAACATGATGTCCATCCCCGTAAATTGCTCTTTTTTTTGAAATGCTCCGACTCCTGAAAAAGAGGTTAAAAACGGAAGAAACCTTCGCAAGAGGACTTCAGAGCACAGAAAGCGGGCGTTAATGCCAAGCAATAGATATTCCGCACAGAACCAAATCATACAAATATAACGATATTTCACAAACAACGCGCACGAAACTTCAATATTGCAATTATTTAACAAACATACACTGTATATCCAATTCTTATGGTTAAAATACACCAATGCCTCCCATACCGTAGCCTACCCATAAAAATACCGCCGTCTCGATTTCGATGCCCCATGAAATCGGCATCCGAACACTCCGTTCACGGACCGCTTTTGTTCTTTACAGATTCAGGACACTGCATATCTCCCCTTACCACAACAATTATCCGGTTTCGGCCGCACCATTTATCCGTTTTCGCCGCATCATTTTTTTCGTTTGGGTGCACCCAAACGAAAAAGAGGGTACAGGTCAACGAAAAGATGCGTGCAGACGAACGAAAAGGAAAGTGCAGACGAACGAATAAAGTTGTGCACCGTAAACGGCTGTTCATTGCAGCGACATGACCACTGTGTTTCACACAAGCCGGTTGGTGCAGGTTTTCACAATTCGCCGCTTTTTCCTACATTTGCAGTCGATAAGACCGTTCCGATGACCCCGACTTCTCCACCTCTCTACAACGATTTCCCCACCTTTCTGCGGAAACATTTCCCCTATAAGGTACAAAAAATCTCGCTAAACGCCGGCTTCACCTGCCCCAACCGGGACGGTACGAAAGGGCGGGGAGGGTGCACGTATTGCAACAACCAAACGTTTAATCCGGACTACTGCCGAACGGAAAAAAGCATCGCCACCCAACTGGAGGAGGGTAAGCTATTCTTCGCACACAAGTATCCGGAAATGAAGTATCTTGCTTATTTTCAAGCCTACACCAATACTTATGCCGGCATAGAAAGCCTGAAACGCCACTACGAAGAAGCCCTGCAAACGGAAGGCATCGTGGGCTTGGTCATCGGAACCCGCCCCGATTGCATGCCCGACGCTCTGCTGCATTATCTGGAAGAACTGAACCGCCACACGTTTCTCCTGATAGAGTATGGCATAGAAAGCATTTACGACGCCACGCTGCAACGCATCAACCGCGGACACACGTTTGCCGAAACGACCGACGCCGTGGAACGCACAGCCGCGCGCGGCCTGCTCGCGGGCGGACATGTGATTCTGGGCCTGCCGGGAGAAACGCGCGAAGAGATGCTGGCCTCGCCGGCCGTTCTGTCGAGCCTGCCGCTCACGACACTCAAAATCCATCAACTTCAGCTCATCCGAGGCACTCGCATGGCTCGCGAGTTCGCCGAAACGCCCTCCGGATTCACCCTGTTCAGCGGGGTGGACGACTATATCGACCTGGCCATCGACTACGTGGAACGGCTCCGCCCCGGGCTGGTCGTGGAACGATTCATTTCACAGTCGCCGAAGGAGTTGCTCATCGCCCCCGACTGGGGAATCAAGAACTACGAATTTGCGGAGCGCATGCAAAAAAGAATGCGCGAAAGAGGTGCTTATCAGGGACGTCTGTATAAGGATTCCGAAAAAAGACTTACTTTTGCAACCGATACATGAGAACGGATAAATGTAACTCGATAAATATATATGGAACCAAAGACCAAAATCAAGGGCAGCGTGCACTATGTCGGCGTGAACGACCGCACAAAGCATCTTTTTGAGGCCATGTGGCCTTTACCTTACGGTGTATCGTACAACTCGTATTTAATTGACGACGATAAAGTGGCCTTAGTCGACACGGTCGACATCTGTTACTTTGAAGTCTTCCTCCGCAAAATCAAACTGGTCATCGGCGAACGCCCCATCGACTACCTGATCATCAACCACATGGAGCCCGACCACTCCGGTTCCATCCGCCTCATCAAACAACACTATCCCGACATAAAAATTGTGGGCAACAAACTCACCTTCGGCATGATCGAAGGCTTTTACGGTGTGACCGACGGACTTCACCCCGTAGCCGACGGCGACACGCTCGACCTCGGACACCACAAGCTGCACTTTCACCTCACACCGATGGTGCACTGGCCCGAAACAATGATGACTTACGATGCCACGGAACAGCTGCTTTTCTCGGGCGACGCATTCGGTTGCTTCGGAACCATCGACGGCGGATTCCTCGACACGCAAATCAACACCGACCGCTGCTGGGGGGAAATGGACCGTTATTACGCCAACATCGTCGGCAAGTACGGAGCACCCGTACAGAAAGCCTTGCAAAAACTCGGGTCGCTCCCCATCACGGCCATCTGCTCCACGCACGGCCCCGTGTGGACAGGCGAGAACATCCCCAAAGTGGTGGGCATCTACGATCGGCTGAGCCGCTACGAAGCCGAGGAAGGAGTGGTCATCGCTTATGCCAGCATGTACGGCAATACCGAACAAATGGCCGAAGCCATCGCCGCAGAACTGGCAGCCGAGGGCATCCGCAACATCGTGATGCACAACGTTTCGAAGAGTCACGCCTCTTATATTCTGGCCGACATTTTCCGCTACAAAGGACTCATCATAGGCTCGCCCACATACAGCAACCATATCTATCCCGAAATCGAGGCATTGCTCTCCAAGATACTGTTGCGCGAAGTGAAAGGACGCTATTTAAGCACCTTCGGTTCGTTCACATGGGCAGGGGCCGCAATGAAACGTCTTGCCGAATTTGTGGAAAAGAGCAAGTTTGAAGTAGTGGGAGAACCGGTGGAAATGAAACAATCCATGAAAGATTCCACCTATGAGCAATGCGAAAGTCTGGCACGGGCCATGGCCGATCGCTTGAAACAAGATCGTTAACGCAAAAATCCGTAAGAGTCATGAGAGTAATCATTCAACCGAACTATCAGTCCGTATCACTGTGGGCGGCACACTACGTCGCCGCCAAGATAAAGGCCGCCAATCCCACCCCCGAAAAACCGTTCGTGCTGGGTTGCCCCACCGGTTCTTCGCCGCTGGGAATGTATCGGGAGCTTATCGAGCTGAACAAAAAAGGATTTATTTCATTCCGCAATGTGGTCACGTTCAACATGGACGAGTATGTAGGCCTGCCGAAAGAACATCCCGAAAGCTATTATTCCTTCATGTGGAATAATTTCTTCAACCACATCGACATCCTGCCCGAAAACACCAATATCCTGAACGGAAACGCCCCCGACCTCGATGCGGAATGCGCCCGATATGAAGAGAAAATCCGTTCGTACGGCGGCATCGATCTGTTTATGGGAGGCATCGGCCCCGACGGACACATCGCTTTCAACGAACCCGGTTCCTCGCTGACTTCGCGCACCCGCCAAAAAACATTGACGACGGATACGATCATCGCCAACTCCCGCTTCTTCGACAATGACATCAACAAGGTTCCTAAGACGGCGTTGACCGTGGGGGTCGGTACGGTGCTTTCCGCCCGCGAAGTGATGATCATTGTCAACGGACACAACAAGGCTCGCGCACTCCGCCACGCCGTGGAAGGAGCCGTCACGCAGATGTGGACCATCACCGCTCTGCAAATGCACGAAAGAGGAATCATCGTATGCGACGACGCAGCGACCGAAGAGCTGAAAGTCGGGACCTATCGTTATTTCAAAGACATCGAAGCCGAACATCTCGATCCGTCTTCCCTGCTCAAATAAGAATGCCTGTAATGAATCTGGGGGTGTGTCAAAACTCCATTCTCCCTAAATCAACTGTCATTTGTAAAGAACAATCGCTATCAAAGAGCTAAAAACTCAATGATAGCGATTGTTTTATTGGGTTAGAAAGGGCGGCAACT
>JBHAEN010000218.1:0-3539 GCA_041855645.1 Bacteroides sp.
ATGAGACGCGCGATGGTCGTCTTTCCCCCTCCCGACGGGCCGACGAGCGCATAAGTCTTCCCTTCGGGGATGGAAAAAGAGATTCCGTCCAACACATTCGTCTTCGTCTCCTTATCATAGCCGAAGACAACCTGATCGAATTCGATGCCGAACGAAGAGGGGTGGCGGGCATCATCGCCGGCTTCGGGAAGCAGAAAACTTTCCGAGGTGAGGTTCTCCAGACGGGTGACGGCTTCGTTTGCCAAAAACATGTTCTGGCTGACATACATGATTTTCATGACATTCGACGAAATGACCGGAACGATGAGCAGGTAAAAGAACATATCGGTAATGACACCCGCATAGTCTCCCGAACGTCCGATGAGCAAAATGGAACAGGGAACGAGAAAATAAGCGAATCCGTTGATTACAGTCGTATAAACAGACATGGGGGACTGCCATCCGAGTGTGTACTGCGTAACAAGATCGCGATAGGCAATGATACTGTCGTAGAAGCGTTTGAAGGAAAAGACCGTTTGCCTGAACACTTTCACCACGGGAATGCCGCGTACATACTCCACAGCTTCGCTGCTCATGCGTTCCTGAGCATCGAGATACATGCGCTGAAAATTGTTCCGGCGGGGATTCATCATATAACTCATTGTCCCCAAAGCAATGAATAAGGGGAAAAGGCAGGCAAAACCGAGCCGCCAGTCGAAGACGAAGAGCAAGATGAAAACCGCTATCGGGGCCGCGATGCTCCCGACCAGGTCGGGTAGAATATGCGCCAGAAAGGAATGCGTGCTCGAAGAGTCATCGTCGATGATCTTGCGTATTCGTCCGCTTGTATTGCCGGTAAAAAAGCCGAGAGGCATATTCATTATGCGTCGCATGGCCTGCCGTCGCATGTCGGTTTCCACACGGAAGGCGACCAGATGCGACAAAGTCAACGCCAGAAAATAGACAAGCACGGCGGCCACTGCGGTCGACACGGCACACCAAGCGTATGTGTTCACGGATGTTCCGGCAGTCATTCCGCCTGTTTCGAGCAATGTTCCGGCAATGAGCCGGACGAAAACAAAAGGCATCAAAGACAGCATGCCGCTCAGTCCGGAAGCGCAAAGCGACAAGGGTAACAGGGCTTTCCGGTTGCCCATATACGGTTTCAATTTGTTAAGTACATTCATGTTTCGTTTATCATTTTAGTGTTATTTTATAGGTAAGTCCCCGTTTGAGAGATTTTTCACCCGCTCCATCGGCCGTCCGTGACATCGGTTCGGAATATACGAATCGCCACCCTTCGACGTTCTCTTTTTTTGACACCGTTTTATCGGTTTCCGAATCGTGCGTGATTCACGTCTGAAACACGTGCATTTCACATCTGAAACACGTGCATTTCAGACGTTGGACACGCGCATTTCAGACGTCAACTGCGCGGTATCCGAAAAACCCCTTCTGAAGGCCCTGAGAGCCATTCGGTCTCTCGGCCGATTCCAAAAACCGACGTCCGAAGAGAATTGAAAGAAATTTACAAAGCCCAACACATGAGGACGTATGTCACCGGGGAGTAATCGACCGGAGAAGTCGCCGACCACGAATTCCATCCGATGATGGCGAGAAGAGATGACCACAGTACCGACATTTTATTCCGCATGTGAAGGTCGGCTGCAAACCATTCCGCCCATCGGTGGCGGACGATGCGTTCGCCCTGTCGGGCGAACCATTGGCCGATTCGTTTTCGGTTTCATTGTTTTCTTCCATTGAAAGTGTTTGTGCTTAGGTAAAGCGGCAGTGTACCGAACCGGACACAAGTTGCTCTTTTCAATCCCGAACAAATGTCTGTTTTGTTCCAAAAAGAAGCGAGCCCGACTTGAAAGTCGAGCTCGCCCGGTGTTGACGGAAGTGCGTTCCGCCGATTGTCGAATATGGCTATGGCTTCGATTCATATATGCATCAGGGCTTTCCATACGGCCGTCCCGAAACGGATGTAATCACTTATAAAATGTGCCATCTCTTCCGCTGAACTTTCACTTCTGACAATCAACTCCATAATGCATATCCACCACTTCCCGGCGGCTTGAATGAAAAGGGTTGAGATGTCGCTATGCACATGCGGATACTTCTCTTTCATCGCGGCCATGTATTCCGCACTCTTCTCCATATACAGTGCGGTGATCTGCTCACGATAGTGCTCCAACGAAGAACCCTGCGAACGGAACAGGAGAAGGTCGAGCATCCTCTTATGCACTTTTACGAACGAAAAGACCATCGTGATCATCTCCCGCTGATACGATTCGGAAAAGAAAACATCGAGGCTGAAAGACTCTTCATCATGACATTCCACGAATTGTTGCTTGAAGCGGGCAATGACGGGTTGAACAATGACGCAAAAGATTTCATCTTTACTGCGGAAGTAAGTATAAATATTACCCAGACTGACTCCGGAACGCTCGGCGATGGCACGCATGGAAGCCTCCTTAAAGCCGTGTAGCAAAAACTCCTGCATGGCAGCTTCAAGGATAGCTTCCCGATTGTTGTCTTTGGCTATCTGCATGATGATGAACACACAATGTTATCGAATGCAAAAATAAGCGGTCTGCGGGAGTACGACAATACCCATATATAGGTATTTATTTACACATTCATCGCCCCGCAATGCGGACAAATGCCCTTGCGACGCAGCTTCGCCCCGCAGTATCCGCAACGGTATTTGCGGGAAAGGCTTTCCCTCAGTCGGCGGACAAAGAGAAGGAAGAAAAGCAGAAAGAAGAGATAACCTATATATATAGGTGTGGTCAGGATGAAAAAGAAATAACAGAAGATGCAAGAAGACATCAACCCCAGAAGGTAAAGAATAGCGGCAGCCGGGGGAAGTTGTCGAAAGATATCGTCCAAGACTGTCAGCATCACGATGACGAACAGCCATATACTTCCCAAGAACACCGACAAGATGAAAGGCACTTTGAAGGGCGAAAGCGTGGGATTGAAGTAGAAATGTTCCCACGTTTCGGGCACAAAGACCTGCATGGTTTCGTAGATCATGGCACTGAAAGCCATCAGCAGACAGAGCGAAAGCGGATATATACTGTCGATGTCGTTGAAATAGACAATCGGCAACTGATTGCGCCGAAAAGCCCGATAAAGGTAGAACCCCACGAAGAGGGCGAAAATGCCGATGAAGTAAGACGCGTACGTGTGACTGAAAAAATAGATGGACTGCGAAATGCTGTCGGTGGGAACGAAAGAACGCACAAGTTCCCGTTCGCGTATCCAGCCCTGAGTCTCTTGCGTATGGGCGAGCTTTACCCAAATGCTGTCCACTGTGTCGGCCGGATGCACGGCGAACTCGGCCACGACTACGCGGTCGCCTTTGTGAAGATGTACAAATGTATCTTTAATGGGCAGGCACTCCAAAGCCACGGAATCCTCAACAACCTCGAAGTTGGTGTTCCACGTGTAGTGCCGCTCGTAGAGATGGCGCAAGGAATCGCGGGTCTTGTCCGAGAGGTTTTCGGCATCCGGATCGGGAGCTTTATAGTGGCAACCCGCCAAAGCGCAAA
>JBHAEN010000219.1:0-5924 GCA_041855645.1 Bacteroides sp.
CCGAAAGATCGGCTTCGTGTTCCAAAGCTACAACCTGCTGCCCAAGACCACGGCCGTGGAAAACGTGGAGCTTCCGCTCATGTACAACGCCTCCGTGAGCGCGGCCGAACGCAGACGACGCGCCGTCGAAGCCTTGCAAGCCGTGGGACTGGCCGACAGGCTGGAACACAAGTCGAACCAGATGTCGGGCGGACAAATGCAGCGCGTGGCCATCGCCAGAGCCTTGGTCAACAATCCCGCGGTGATTCTGGCCGACGAAGCGACGGGAAACCTCGACACGCGAACCTCGTTCGAAATCCTCGTCCTCTTTCAGAAGCTGCACGCCGAGGGACGAACCATCATCTTCGTCACCCACAACCCCGAACTGGCCCAATACAGCAGCCGGAACATTCGCCTGCGCGACGGACAAGTGCTGGAAGACAAGCCCAACGCACAGATACTCTCCGCTTCCGAAGCACTGGCCAAACTGCCCAAGAAAGAAGAGCAATGAACCGATAACGTTTCACCCAACGACTACATCACATGAACGGAACGAATTTACTGAAAATAGCCTTGAGGGCATTGGCCAACAACAAGTTGCGTGCCTTTCTCACCATGCTCGGCATCATCATCGGCGTAGCCTCGGTCATCACCATGCTGGCCATCGGGCAGGGGTCGAAGAAGAGCATTCAGAAACAGATATCCGAAATGGGGTCGAACATGATCATGATTCACCCCGGAAGCGATATGCGCGGCGGCGTACGTCAAGACCCCTCGGCCATGCAGACGCTGAAGCTCACCGACTACGAGAGCTTGCGCGACGAAACCCGATACCTCTCGGCCATCAGCCCCAACGTGTCTTCCTCCGGGCAGCTCATTGCCGGCAACAACAACTACCCTTCATCCATCAACGGCGTGAGCACCGAATACCTCGAAATACGCCAACTGAGCGTGGAGAACGGAGCCATGTTCACCGAAGCCGACATACGGAGCGCGGCCAAGGTGTGCGTCATCGGACAGACCATCGTGGAAAATCTTTTCCCCGACGGAAGCGATCCGGTGGGCAGCGTGATTCGCTTCAACCAAGTCCCCTTCCGCATCGTGGGCGTACTGAAAGCCAAAGGCTACAACTCCATGGGCATGGATCAGGACGATGTGGTGCTGGCGCCCTACTCCACCGTGATGAAACGTCTGCTGGCCGTCACCTACCTGCAAGGCATCTATGCCTCCGCCCTCACCGAAGAGATGACCGAAGAAGCCACGGGAGAAATCGGCGAGATTCTCCGCAGAAACCACAAGCTGAAAGATACGGATGCCGATAATTTCACCATCCGCACCCAACAGGAACTGAGCACCATGCTCAACTCCACGACCGACCTGATGACCACGCTATTGGCCTGCATTGCCGGCATATCGCTGGTCGTGGGCGGTATCGGGATCATGAACATCATGTACGTGTCCGTCACGGAACGCACGCGCGAAATCGGACTGCGCATGTCGGTGGGCGCGCGAGGAGTCGACATCCTTAGCCAGTTTCTCATTGAAGCCATACTCATCAGCATCACGGGAGGCATCATCGGCGTACTCATCGGATGCGGAGCAAGCCTCATGGTCAAGACCATTGCCCACTGGCCCATCTACATCCAGCCGTGGAGCGTATTTCTGGCCTTTGCCGTGTGTACGGTCACCGGGGTGTTCTTCGGATGGTATCCTGCCAAGAAAGCCGCCGATCTCGATCCCATAGAAGCCATACGCTACGAGTAGGCAAACGGAAAAGGCCGTTTGCCTGAAAAGGGAAAGCCTGTCCGCTGCCCGTGAGAAAGGGAAAAAAATCGGGGTGTGTTCTCCGTTTCACAACAAACGCTTATCTTTGTACAAAATCATGGACAGGAACAGCATGAGGCCACGCCGTCTTTTGGAAATACTGATACACCTCATCACATGGGGCATCGTCTTCGGCTTCCCCCTCTTCTTCTCCGCACACCGCGAGGGAGGAGGGGTGAGCGCGATGAACTACGTGCGCCATCTCTGCATTCCGGTTTCCTTCGCCATCGTGTTTTATGTCAACTTCCTCGTGCTGGTTCCCCGACTCTTGTTGCAAAACCGTAGAAACCGATACATCCTGCTCAACGTCGCACTGCTTATCGGCGTGGCCGTGATGATACGCGTATGGCAGAACCTCACCGTCGATCCTTCGCGACTGATGCCTCCCCACGGCATACCCCGCGGATGGATCTTCTTCGTTCGCGACATCCTGAGCCTGATTCTTACTGTGATGTTGAGTGCGGCCATTCGCATGAGCATGCAATGGAGCAAGGAGCAGACCGCACGCAGAGAAGCCGAACGACAGCGTGCCGAAGCCGAACTGAAAAACCTGCGCAACCAACTTAATCCGCACTTTCTGCTCAACACGCTGAACAACATCTACGCGCTCATCGCCTTCGATTCCGAGAAAGCGCAAGAAGCCGTCAGGGAACTGAGCCGACTGCTGCGCTACGTGCTCTACGACAATCGGGACGACCGCGTCCCCCTGTGCAAGGAAATCGATTTCCTGCGCAGCTACATCGAACTGATGCGCATCCGCACCTCGACGCATGTCGACATAACAACCCGTTTCGACACAGACCCCGAAAGCCGCACTCCCATCGCTCCGCTGATATTCATATCGCTCATCGAAAATGCGTTCAAACACGGTATCTCGCCCATCGAAAAGAGCTTCATACGCATCGAACTGAAAGAAACCCGCGAGGAGGTGGTCTGTCGGATTGCGAACAGCAACTTCCCCAAGTCGGCCGATCGCGACAAAAGCGGTTCGGGAATAGGCCTCGAACAGGTGAGCCGAAGACTGGAAATGCTATACCCCGGAAGCTATACATGGACACACGGAACGACGGACGACGGAAAGGTGTACGAATCGGAACTGTGTATCGTCAAACCCAAACATATCGCCTCATGAATCCCATTCGCTGTGCCATCGTCGACGACGAACCGCCGGCTCTCGCACTTTTGGAGAGTTACGTCAGGAAAACACCCTTTCTGCATCTGGAAGGCAAGTACTCCAGTGCCGTACAAGCGATGAACGAATTGCCGGGAAAGAAAGTCGACCTACTCTTCCTGGACATACAAATGCCTGAACTCAATGGGTTGGAATACTCGAAAATGGTCGATCCGCACACGCGCATTGTCTTCACCACAGCCTTCGAGCGGTATGCCATCGACGGTTATCGGGTCAACGCGCTCGACTATTTGCTCAAGCCCGTTTCGTATGCCGATTTCCTTCAGGCCGCCCTGAAAGCCCGACAATGGTTCGATCGAACGGAACGGACGGTAAACCCCGAGGCACAAAGCGACGGAGAGATGAAGTACATCTTCGTGAAATGCGATTATAAACTGTTGCAGATAGAAGTGAAAAAGATTCTCTACATCGAGGGACTGAAAGACTATGTAAAGATTTTCCTCGAGAATGAACCGAAACCCATTCTCTCGCTCACCGCCCTGAAAGCGATGGAGGAATTGCTTCCCGCCGAGCGTTTCCTTCGGGTGCATCGGTCGTTCATTGTGCAGAAAGATCGCATACGGGTGGTGGAACGCAATCGCATCGTGTTCGACAAGACCTATATTCCCGTGGGCGACAGCTATAAGGCGGCGTTTCAGGCTTTCCTTTCGGACAGAAGCTGACTTTCCGCCGGTGCTTCGGGATTCATTCGGCCGCGTTCAGGATAAAAGTAGTGGCTCCGATGGTGACCACGGCTCCCGGCCCGATGCGCACCCTGTCTTTGGGCGATAGAATTTCATGACAGAGGAAGGTTCCCGTAAGGCTGGGAGCATCTCTAAGCGTATAGACAGGCTTTCCGTGGCGATCTCGCTCCACACGAATGATACAGTGACGGCGGTCCATGCTCATGTCGGCCGTGTCGATGGGAGTGCTAATTACCGTCCCCACGCACCGACGCCCGATAATATTGTCACCCTCGCGTAGCGGAAGCACTTGTTTGAATCCGAATACATTTTCAATGACCGTAATGCTTCCCAAATTTCCCCGATGGCCTTCAGCCTCGGCCTCAAGGTTCTCTTCTTTCCGAAGAGGCTTGACTTCGCTTTTACCCAAGCGAATCCCAAACTGCTTCCCGCAGTGGGTGCAAAGGAAAACGAGCGATCGGCCCGGCTCGTATTTCGTTTCGTCGAAACAAAGATAATGCTCACATTTGGGACAGCGTACCCGTTTCATGCTTATCGGAGAATGAAAAAAAAGAGTGAAGAAATTATTTGGTGAAGAGCCACGCATTTTTGAAGTCGGGTTTCTTCCGCAGCTCAGTCATGCGCTGAGTCGCACTCCGACGATCGTCGAACGATTCGAGACTTACCCTGATGAGCGTCCCCGATGGAAGGATTCGAGCATGGGGGTAACCCTCGGCAATGAGTTGCGCGACGTAATTTTCGGCCGTTTGCTTACCCACTCCGGCAAGAACAATGATGTGATGCCGGGGACTTTGGGTGTCGGTTTTCGTTTTCGGTGTTTGGATTTCGGGAGCAGAGGGAGTGGTTTCCGGACGGGGTACGGTTGTCTCCTTGATGGCAGAGGGTCTTCTCACGGGTCTGTCGGGAATGAGAACCACTTTTCCGGAATCTTTGTCGGTGGTCTTCACGGTTTTTGCTCCGGTTTGGTCTTGTCGGCTCTCGACAGGCTTTGTTTTCACGGGAGTGATGACCACAGACTGTTGCCCGATGCTTCCGAAAAGTTCACCGGGAAGCAGACGAAGATAGTCTGCACGCTGAATCCGCGTGTTCTCCACAGGAGTGGTGAATCCGAAGAAAACCACGATTCCAATCACAAGAGCCGCAGCATAGCGCAACAAGGCACGCCCAGCCGTACGTATAATAATAGGTGTCTTCGCTTCCTTTCGGGTATGAGACCGGATGAGCAAGGACTTTTTCCGGGTCGAGAGTTTTCGCATTTCAAAAGCGTCGAGCCCGTAAAGCGAAGGAGTAACCATACGGTTATCTTCGGGAGTGAAAAGGTAATTGCCGTGAATGTCGCACCGCAACTCTCCGATATTCTCCAATCGTGCCGTCCCTTCTTCGTGTAATTGGCGGACAAGTGCCTCCACGTCTTTGTTCAGCCTGCGGGTGGCATCGGGAAAGTCGGTGGCATAGGTCACCATATAGGCTTGTGCCAACATGCCGTCGTTGAGCCTCAATCGGGGGTTGAATCCAATGGTACGCACGGGAGGCAGAAAGAGGTTTTCTTCCTCGATTCGTACGGAGGAACTGTAGTGAGTCACAAATCCCCCTAAACCGGGAACAATGACACAATCATTCTCCAGAAGGAGTTGTTCAATATGTCGGGCTAATTCCATCATGCGGCAAATTTACGAGATAAAACGGACATATACCAAGGAATGATAAGAAAAAAGCGTACTTTTGTAGCGACTTATTTTTTCACACCCAATAAGATGAAATATATTGAAACGGCAATCAAAGACCTTTGGATCATAGAACCCGACGTATTCGGCGATGAACGCGGTTATTTCATGGAGTCATTCAAAGAAGAAGAATTCACTTCCCGCATCGGCCCGGTGCACTTTATTCAGGACAACGAATCGAAATCAGCCTTCGGCGTATTGCGCGGCCTTCATTACCAAAAAGGAACGTTCAGTCAGGCAAAGTTGGTGCGAGTGCTGAAAGGCGAAGTGCTCGATGTGGCTGTCGATCTTCGTCGTTCGTCTGCCACTTTCGGAAAACACATTGGGGTCAGGCTGAGTGAGACCAACAAGCGACAATTTTTCATTCCCCGCGGCTTTGCCCACGGATTCGTCGTGTTGAGCCCCGAAGCCGTGTTCCTTTATAAAGTAGACAACGTTTACGCCCCGCACGAAGAAATATCCATCCGCCATGACGACCCGACACTGGGAATCGACTGGGGGCTCGACACGTCGCACATCCTC
>JBHAEN010000220.1:0-6096 GCA_041855645.1 Bacteroides sp.
CTTCCTTGTGTTGATGATTGTAGGTGCCATCAATGCGTCGAACGAAGTCAAAAAGCCTTTGCCGATAATCGGAAAGATGTTTGAAGATAAGTTTGGCTTTATTTAATCGTTTTAAAAAAGGCATGTCATAAAAGGTGCTATCAACACCTTGTATTTCATACTTTTACAACAAAACTGAAGGGGTTGATCCGAAACGGAAGTTTCGACACAACCCCTTTTCTATTCTTTTTCTCCTTCCAGGCTTGTCGCAATCGGCTCATGCTTAAAATCCTTCATTCATAGCTGGAAATATTGCTGTCGTCCGCTAAAAGCGTGAAACCTTCAGTTCTTCCTATTCACCATACCGGCAACAAACATATCCAATCTCTTTGGGAAAAACAAGCCCCTGTTTGAGAGATTTCCCTCCTGTTCCATCCCGCACCCCGACGCTCTCTTTTTTTTACACGATTCGACACGGTTTCCGGAATGCGCGCAATTCACGCGTCAAACACGTGCACTTGACGTCTGAAACACGTGCATTTCAGACGTCAGACACGCGCATTTCAGACGTCAAATGCGTGCATTTCGGAAAAGCCCATCCAGAGGGGCTTTGGAGAGGGGCGAAATCCCGGCCGGTTCCGAAACCGACCTTGCAAAAAGATTTGAAATAATCTTACAAAAATCCCATATATGAGAGAGTATGCGCTTGGCCGGTTCTCGGTTGTTGAACGTGCGATAAAATGCATCATCATCGGTCGTTCGTCGGAAAAAGGAGGGCTTCTGCTTTCAAAAAATTACCGGACAACAACAGTCCGGAAACGACTATTCATTCTTATTCCACCGGGATTCCGATACGGTTATCCCAGGAATGAGGCACAATGAGAACGGCGCTTACAAACCTTTTCCCCGATAGAGAGAGAATCCGGCATCCGAAAATTATCGAGAGGATACCTCGGCGAGAAGCGTACTCCGCAGGAAATAAATCGATATTCCTTGTCACAATTTCCGGATAGAGAAATCAGCAAAACGAATTTCTTCATCACGCAACTGATCTTGCCAACTTCGGTTTTCACCCAAATAACGGTAAATACCCCACTTGGGGCGAATACCCGTACAACCGGTACGCCACATATCCAACCCGGCCGGATCGAGTTTCAGGAGTACTTTGCCATCACCAATGCGGATAATGACTACTTCGTAAGAACCCTGTTCGCCAAAGCGGACTTTTTCTTCCACTTCCACCCAATGCCCCAGAAAGTCGGCAAGGTCTGAGACCGCCAGCGTAACGGTACTTTCGCCGTGTTTATCGTAACGAACCCGTAACTGTTGCCCGGCTTTCTTATTGGAATAAGCAGTCAGTGTGATGAGCGGCGCATCGACATCGGCCGTATTCTCCTTGTTGTCGATGCCTTTCAACTGATGGAGATGGGAGAACTTCGTAGTGGTTCGGAAACCCGACGGCAAACGGAATTTCCAGCGGAACACCATAGTTTCTCCTTCTTGACCGACGAGGTGGCGCGGAGATTTATTGTCTGTCTTGATTTCATTGCGCTGACGATCGGTGATGTGGGGCAAACCGCGATCATCATCTATTGCAGCATGGATAAAGAACGCAAACACATGCTTGTTCAGTTCATTGTCATACACCTGCTGAATGTGCCGAAAGTGTTCCGTTTTATGCTCGCGCGATGAGTCGGGGGCCTCATGATTATAGCCCGAACGCTCGATCAATTCATACGTTTTCGCATTGTTTCCATCGGCAATGAGCGTTCCGTCCACTTGCCGGCCGGCTTTTGTCTGTCCTTTGTCGTACATCGCTTCGGATATGCTGTTGGCACAAGCAACGAATGCGAAAAGAGCGGAGAATAAGATTCCTTTTTTCATTTGCGGTTTATTTTAGATGAGCGGTTAAAAAATCGACGGTCTTGAAAAAGATCTCTTCCATTTTGTCGGAAGCCTTCGAACTCAGGTTATGATCGTAATATTCGTAAGTCAACAAGTTGCAAACTCCTCCTTTACGTCTCAATGCCTTCGCAAATATTTCGCTTTGCTCCCACTCCACCGTCACGTCGCATGTGCCGCATACCAGCATCGAAGCGGGAACATTCGTTTTCGGAATCCGGTTGACGGGCGACGTTTCATGCAGTACTTTCTCATCGCGATCGCGGAAATAAGCGATACGCTCTACGTCTTTCGTTCTCATTACAATGGCCGCTTTCTCCAAATCATAAATGCCGGAATAGCCCACAAAGGCTTTTGTTTCGGGAATGGTCATCGCCGTCATGGCTGCAAGGTGAGCTCCGGCCGAGGTGCCGACGAAACCGAAAAAGTCCGGATTCACATTCAACTCCACGGCGTGTTCCCGCACATAATTTACAGCATCCGCGACGTCTTGAAGGGAAATTTCCACCGTCGCTCCGGCTTGCGAGGCCAACGTATAGGAAACGCGTATGCCCGTAATGCCTTTTTGTTTGGCCATATAGTGCGACAAAGCCTTGTGCGAAGTATTATTGCCCCGCGCCCATCCGCCTCCGTGAAGATAGACGACGAAGGGAGCCGGCTTGTCGCCATCGGCAAAGTCCACCGTAAGTGTCAGTTCATAGTTCTCATGTTTTTTGTAGACGATGTCTTTCGAGAACACTCCTTTATAATCTCTGCTTTTGAGTCGATCCGGCTGATAAATATAAGGCTCCATCACATCGGGAATGGTTTTCACGTCGATAAACCGGGCATATTTCCCAGCGTTAATCAACGCATAGGAACCGTCATCGTTCTTCGTCATCTTCATGGCGTAACGGTTGGAATATTCCCGCGACTTCGTTTCCTGAGCAAAGCAAAGAACCGGAAACACGGACAGATAAAAGAGGAATTGTAATTTCATGGCATCCATTTGTTTAATAAAACAATATTATTTCTTCTTCAAAATCAAATACGGTATCGTTTCCGCATCCCGATTGTCGCGCCTCAATCCGATGTGTTTCGCAGTGTTGACATATTTCAGATTGCCTAACGCCTCTCCCGCTTCATAGAGAAGGATGGCGGCACGCGAGCGGTCGAAAGCTTTGATTTGCTTGAACGTCCAGCTTTCGGGACTAAGGTAGTAAGAATATAGGTATTCGATGGCTTGCGAGGCTGTTTTACCGTTGGGGGCCGGAGTGCTCCATACATTGATTCCGATGGCCTCCGTGACGCGATTGACTTGCACCAAAGCCTCCAAAGCGAACGTGGAGTAATGTAAAGAAAGCGTCCGTTCCAACTCACGGGGTAGCGAACCGTCGTCGGCCAACTGCTCACCGATTTTGGGTAGAAGACGCTGTTCCACCACTTCGCGGATACGGTCGGCACGATTCAGATAAGCCAACATCGTCAGGTGAATGGCTTCGTACCACAAGCCGTGATTATTGACGGCCCGGGCTTCCATCCGCCCTTGCATGCTGTTCTCCATCCAATAGCAAAAAGCCTCGACCCAGTTTTCGAGTTCCCTCCTGTCCGAGGCAGTCCAGCTGTCGGAGCCTTCTATCCATTTCGCCGCCCACAACGCAAGAATGAAATGGCGGGCGTCGATGAGCCCCGCTCCCCGTAACGTTTTCATGCCCGGCACGAACTGAGCGTATACCATGTTCGGATTCATGCCTAGTTTCGGATCGGTAAACCACGTCTTCAGCTGGACGGAACAGGCTTTGGCATAGACTTCCTTTCCCGTAATGGCATAAAGCATACCCAGACGATAGGTGGAATTGCTCATGCGGCCGGCGTTCTCGCGTTCCGGATAGGCATAGACTTCCGGGTTACGCTCTCCATCCCTGCGAATATAGGGGAGCCCGTCCGTCTTTGTGGAATCGGGCCACCAATAAGGAGACAAAGTCATATAATCCCGAAGATCTTTGCTCGGAGGCGGATTTTTCTTCGCCGTTACCGACAGAGGCGACATCGTTACGTACTTCTCCGCCTCCTTCTCTTGCCAATCGATATAACGAATCACCTCGTTATCGCCGCGCAGGTAAGCCTCTCTCAGCCGCTCGACCTCTTCCGAACGAAGCAACTCCGACGAATGAACATCCGGCTTTCCGCAACATAAACATACCCATAATATAACCCCGATTCGTCGCATAACAATCATGATGAAACCGTAAAATAAAAACGCGAGTCCGATACGAAAACATCCGTTTCGATGTTCAAACGATAACTGTTCGATGTCATCGCGAAGCTCTGCAAAGGCGTTTCGGAAATGATTTCCCACTTACCGGACGGTCGAGTCGCCATCGGATTCGCATTATCCTGCTTCTATTCCCAAGACACGAATCCGGAAATTCCGGATCCGTGTCTTGAACAACGGATCACCTTCACCGTCAGGAGAAGAAGCAGCCACCGTTGATGTCGATATTCGTTCCCGTGAGGTAGGAAGACTCGGAAGACGCGAGGAAACACACCAAGTCGGCAACCTCGGACGCCGTACCTTCGCGCCGCAAAGCGTACGTTCCTTTCATACGCTCCCGGTTTTCGGGCGTGTTGAAACGGTCGTGGAAAGACGTGGCGATCGTTCCCGGACAGAGTGCGTTGCAACGGATTCCTTGAGGGCCGAGTTCTTTTGCCATGGAGCGGGTGAAGGTCATCACGGCGCCTTTGGCCGTCGCATACATGGAAGCACCGGATCCGCCGCCGTCGCGCGCCGCCAAAGAAGAGAAGTTGATGATGGAACCGCCTTCGGGCATCATCGGAACTGCTTCGCGGGTACAAAGGAATACGGAACGCATGTTCACATCCATCAGGAAGTCGTACCAGGACTCGTCCTGCTCGGTTATTTTCTTACGACCGACGATTCCGCCGACTACATTCACCAGAATATCGACTTTGCCGCCGAAAGCTCCGCTACATTCCGCGAAGAGTTTTTTCACAGCATCGGCCTTCGTCATGTCGCCCTGAACGGCAATCGCTTCACCGCCCGCGCTCTTAATCAATGACAACGTTTCCTGTGCGTCGGCTTCATTGTCGAAATAATTCAAACAGACTTTGGCTCCTTCCGATGCCAACTTTACGGATATCGCGCGACCCAAATCGCGTGCACCGCCGGTTACGACGGCTACTTTTCCTGCTAATTTCATCATTTTTTTATTTATATAATTACTCATTGATTGGTTTAATTTCTCCTACGGTCAGGAAGATCGCGCCCAGCGACAAGGGCACCAAGGCCGCCAACAGACTGAACAGCAAAATCCAGTTCGGAATATAGCTTGCGAAGAGAATGGCCAAAATCGTACCCAATACGGCCGAAGCTCCGCCCAGACCGGCCAGCGAACCGACTGATTTTCCGCTATGCAAGTCGCTCGGAATGGTTTGCAGATTCGTCATAAAGAATTGGAAACCGCCTAACACCAAGGCCATGAAGAAGATGGCAACGAGAGCGGAAGAAGACATTATGGCTGCCAGAATGGACGGAATGATAATCAGTCCTCCCGACAACATGGCCGCTTTACGGGCATAGTTCACCGTACGCCCACGGCTGATCAGCCAACCGGAGAACCAACCTCCGGAAATACTGCCCAAAGCCGCACCGACGTAAGGCACCCAAGCCGAGAACGCCACTTCCTTAATGTTCAGATGGAACACGTCGGCAAGATAAAGCGGCAGAAAGGTGACGAACATCCACCAGATGGGATCGAGAAAGAACCTACCCAGAATCACAGACCAGTTCTTTTTCACTCGCAGCAGTTCGCTCCAGCTTTTTCCACGGTCTTGGGTCTTCATTTCCTTTTCCGGCTGGCCGTTCAGGATGTATTCGCGTTCCTCTTCCGTGATCCAGGGATGTTTCTTCGGCCCCTCTTTATTGATAATCAACCAAGGAATCAGCCAGACCAGACCCAATCCGCCGACTACGACAAACGTCAGCTTCCAACCGAAAGCGATAAACAACATCAGAATAATGATCGGAGCCAAAATAGAGCCGATGGAAGCCGCTGCACCGAACAATCCTTGAGCGAAAGCGCGTTCTTTTTGCGGAAACCATTCGGCATTGCTCTTGGTGGTTCCGGGCCACGGACCGGCTTCGCCCAGACCGAGCATCATCCGGAAAAAGGTGAGCGAAAAGATACCTCTCGAAAGAGAAGTCAGCGCGTCAGC
>JBHAEN010000221.1:0-2994 GCA_041855645.1 Bacteroides sp.
AATTGCGCGCATTTCGGAAAGTCGTGGAAACCGTGTAAAAAAAAGAGATAAAAAAAGGCTTGACCGCTCCGCGACATCCGGGACGAGTCAAGCCTTTTTTCCGTTCCGTCGGCCTACCACGCATAATGTCGTGCGGCGGCCTGTCCGTAGCTTTCGACAAGTTCCGCCATAATCTCGGCCACGGTCTGCTTCCGGCTGAGCAACGCGGCCACCTGACCGATTTCCAGCTCTCCTTCCTCCAGATTGCCTTCGAAAATGCCCTTTTTGGCACGTCCTTTCCCGAGCAGGGCACGCAGTTCGTCCGCCGACGCACCGCTGTCTTCGGCCTGTTCCACGGCATCGCGGAAAGCGTTCCCGGCCAAACGCGTGGGCGAGAGTTTTTTCAGCAGCAACTTCGTATCGCCCTCACCCAAACCCAGACAGAAGTCTTTGAAGGATTCGTCGGCCGAACTCTCCGCGGCCAGCGCAAAGCGGGTCCCGATCTGCACGCCCTCGGCTCCGAGCACCGTGGCGGCCAGAACGGCTTCGCCCGTGGCAATGCCTCCGGCTGCAATCAACGGCAAGGAAGTGGCTTTCCTCACGGCAGGGATGAGGCAAAGCGTGGTGGTTTCTTCGCGCCCGTTGTGACCGCCCGCCTCGAAACCCTCGGCCACGATGGCGTCGACCCCGGCCTCCTGACATTTCGCCGCGAAGCGCGAGGAAGAAACGACATGCACCACGATGAGGCCGCGTTCCTTGAGCCAAGAGGTCCATGTTTTGGGATTGCCGGCCGAGGTGAAGACAATCTTCACCCCCTCGTCGACAACGATATGCATGATTTCTTCGATCTGCGGATACATCAAGGGAATATTGACGCCGAAAGGATGGGGAGTGGCCGCTTTACACTTGCGGATGTGCTCGCGAAGCGTTTCGGGATGCATGGAGCCGGCTCCGATGAGGCCCAGCCCGCCCGCATTGCTCACGGCCGAAGCCAGCCGCCAGCCGCTGCACCACACCATTCCGCCCTGTACGATGGGATGGCGGATGCCCAAAAGAGAAGTGATTCGATTCATAAGGATCAGTTTTCGATAAAATGATTGGGTTGATTACAGAAAGAACAATTTCAACGCACAATCTGTTCGACGGGACGATTCACGAGCACAGTGGTCGAGTCGCCGTAAGTGCGCAGCACTTCGAGCGTCCGGGCACGCCGTTCACGCCCTTTCTTATCCCAGAAATCTTTGGTGAAAACAGCCATCAGGTCGAGTCCGCCGATGCCCACTCCCGCCGCTCCGTAACAATGCACGGCCACGTAAGAGGGCACGAAGTCGGCACCGCGTTGCAACATGCCTTGCGCACTCACGCCGCCGCCGAGGTTCAGGCGATTGCCCGACTGCCGCCAGCCGGCATAGAGATGACGCAAGGGGTCGGAACGCCACGTGTCTTTCTTTACGACAAACTTCTTCCGCGTGGCGGGATCCCAATTATAGGGTGTATTCGCCTGATAAGGGCGCAGGGTGAGCACGACTTTCGGTTTTTGTTCGAGTTCGGGGAGGGTCGCGTCGGGAGCAAGCCAGCTCTTCTCGTCGGACGAGCGCATCCTGCCCGTCGTCTGCTCGAAGTCGATGCGTTCCACTGCCCTCGGGTCGATACGGATTTCCTCCTTCCCTTTCAGCAGTTGCTGCAAACGAAGCGAATCCTTAGCCGTCCACTGGGCGTGGCAGACTTCCGCCGACAATCCGCAGATTGCCGCAATCCATACCCATTTTCTCATCCTGTTTCTCTCTTTCTTTCTACCTTAAAAACATTCGGGCGGAACACTTGCCTACCACCAGCGATAGGGCGTTCCGTCAAGCGGCTCGACGGCATACGGCGCCATGCTCCGCCAACCGACACGCGTGTGTGCCACGCTCTGCCACCATTGCCGGTAACAGGCGGCCGCATCGGCCACTTCCTCGTCGGTGAGAAAGTACGTGGCCTCGTAATTGTCGGCATCGGCGCGCACCAGCTTACAACCCTGCGAGGGAGGCGTTCCCAGACGTATGCGTTCGATCACCCAAAGCATGCACTCGCCCAGGCGGAGCTTTCCGTTGGGAGCATTGTAGAGGGTGGGAAAGGAAGGAATCACCGTCATGTCGGTGGCATACTCCAGCAGGGCGGGTATATGCTCTCCGCCGAAATGGGGCGCCTCGACGAGTCCTTTCTCATTGGTCACCTGATAGGTTCCCGCCTTGAGTTGTTTCACAAAAAGGTCTACATCGGGATGATCGTAGTCGAGCTCTTCGCCGGCACATCCCCCGACAACCGTCGTCAAGACGACAGCCATCGCCCATGTCCATAGTGTCTTTTTCATCATAGCCGATAGGGTGTTATAAGCGGTTATCAGTAAGTCATTCGCAAGCCGCAAAGCAAATTGAAGTTGGTCGGACGGCGCGTGCGCACGGTGGTCAGCGGCGAATCGGTGTCGAAGTGATGCGACACGCCCGGCTCGGCGAAAAGAGCCAAACGATCGGTCAGCCGGTAGCGCACACCCACTCCGGCAGTCGCGGCGAGTTGGATCGGTTCATTCGACAAGCTGTGATCGGGCGCGCCGGCTATGCACTTCTCCGCCACACCGCCAATGGCGGCGTAGAGTTCGGCCTTGCGGGTCTTTGCCAACGTGAAATTTGCTTTGACGGGGATGCCTATATAATGCAGATGCCGATCTTCGGAACGGAGCGAAGTGTATTGAAGTCCGGCTTCCACGGAAAGGCGTTCGGTCAGCGGTTGTTCGCATGAGACGCCGATCGAAACAGGCATCTTATACGTTCCGCGATCAGCCGGCAGGGCTGTTCCGACCTGCAGTTTTCATGCACGGGCGGCTTTCTTTCCGGCAAGGGTCTTTTCATCGGCCTGCGCAAGGGGTAAAGATTCGGAGAGCGGTTGCCCGGCGAAAGCCTCCGCCGACTCTCCCGAAGCCTGCCAATAGCCGTTTCTTCCCTGTCGCGGCGTTTTCGGATAACCGCTTTCCACGCC
>JBHAEN010000222.1:0-26229 GCA_041855645.1 Bacteroides sp.
CCCTTCTCGAAATGGGATCTTCAGCTGAAACAACGTATTTCCGACCGTTTCAACATCTACGTGAGCGCATCGAACATATTCAACTGGTCGGACAGCAAGAAGAGAAACGTCACGGGCTACCCGTCGAACGTGGAGATATACGGCTCCGCTTGCTACATCGGATTCAAATACGACATATTCAAGTAAAATCGTCCGAATTGACCGGACATAACAAAAATAAGCACCATGAAGAAAATCATATCACCCACGGCCCATCGATTCCCTCTGACGGGAAGAATCGTCTTGCGCCACCTCTTGAGGGGTTGTGTCCTTACGGCCTGCCTGCTCATGAGCGGCTGCGAGCCTAAAGAAACATTTGCCGATGAATACGTGGAATTGACTCCCGGCGGACAGCAGGAAATCATCCGTGTCGCACCCGACGACGGAGTGACCCGCGTGAACTCGCTGCCCAAGGCCATCGCGGCCAACGGCGACGGCATCTATGAACTTGAGCGCGACGGCGTGTACTATCTGGAAGGAAAAAACGTCATCGGCAGCAACATCGTGGTCAGAGCAGCTCAAGGAACCGGAGCAATGCCCATGATTCAACCCATATCCGACGAGCAGGGCGCGCTCAATTCGGACATGCTCCGCTTTGAGGGCAACGCCACTTTCCAAAACATCTATTTCAACGGAAGAGACGCCGCATCGTCAAACAACATCATGCAACGCCTGTTCCGCATCGACAAGGCCGATCTGCGCCTACGTTTCGAGGGATGTTTCGTGGAATATTGCCGCAACTTCTGCATACGCACGGACAATAAGAACATGAAGCTCTACATCCACAACTCTACGTTCCGCAACCTCGCTTTGACCTCCGACCCGGCCAACGGACGTCTGTTCGACAGCCGGGGAAACGCTCACGACACGATTTCGATCACCAACAGCACCATCTACAACATGACGGCGCACATCATCCGTTTCGACGGAGCCATCATGAAGTATTTCGAGTTTAAGAAGAACACCATCTACAACGTCGGGCAGCACTTCCGCGTGGACTACGCCATGACCTCGGTCATCGAAGACAACATATTCGCCAACGTCGGGTGGAAAGCGAGCTACACGGCCGACACCCCCGGAGCGTTCTGGGAAATCAGGAAGTTCGACAGCGGCGGAGAGTACGACCCCGATCAGATGAAAGCCTACATTCGGAACAACAACGTCTATACCTCTCCCGAAATCAAAGCGCTCTACGTCAAATACCCCGGCAACATCGAGCGCGTACCTCTCAACGCCGCCGGACTCGCCCTGAAGGAAGCCGGACAGTTGATTTACGAAAACAACATTGCCGAAGAGCTTGCTTTCGACAATCCCTCGCCGTTGCCGATGAGTTACATCGATAAGTTTTTCGAAGTGCTCAACAGCGGCATGTCCCCATGGGCCGACCTGCCCTTTTACGTCGATGAAAACGGCGTCGAAGGCTTTACGAACGGCGTAACCTTCACGTTCAACTATCCCGCCTCTTCGGCCTCGGCCACGGCCTCGACCACGGGAGGAGCCTTGGGCGCCGAAACATGGAAGCGGTTTTAGTGCGATCGACAGCCCCGTTCCTTCGCATCGTTCTGCCGCTTCCGCCGCACAATTTTTTTCGTTTGGCTGCACCCAAACGAAAAAACAGGTGCAGGCCGACGAAAAGGAAACTGCAGGCCAACGAAAAGAAAGGTGCAGACCGACGAATAAATCTGTGCAGCCGGAGCGGCTGAACGCCGAAACGCGAACCGCCCATCTGTGCGGGGCGCGCACTAAAATGCAGGAAACAATGATTTGAAGTAAAATAAAAAAAGAAAGAAAATGATGAAGACTTTATGTGGAATAAACCGACGATTGGGCATCGGCCTGCTGCTTCTCTGCGCGATAAGCGTCGTGAGCGGGCGGGCACAGAGCCTTTCTCCGGAAGCCTTGCAGCACCCCCGCCTGCTGATGACGAAGAGCGACGAGGCCATCATCAGGACGGCCGTAGCCCGCAGTCGCCAATGGGCGGTTGTGGACAGTCTGCTGATGAAAGGCGCTGCCGACATTCTTCCGCTTCCGGCGGCCGAACGTGTCGTCATCGGCCGTCGTCTGCTCGACGTGTCGCGCGAAACCCTGCGACGGATATTCTTGTTGGGCTACGCCTATCGCATGACCGGCGAATCGAGATATGCCTTGCGAGCGGAAAAAGAGTTGACGGCCGTGGCCGATTTCACCGACTGGAATCCGTCGCATTTCCTCGATGTGGCCGAGATGACCACCGCCGTCGCCATCGGCTACGACTGGTTCCATTCCGTATTGCCCGACGAAGTGAAGACCCGCCTGAAAACGGCAATATGGGAGAAAGGCCTCCTGCCCTCGTTCGAGGAACGTTACAACAACTGGCTCCATCGCGTCAACAACTGGAATCAGGTATGCAACACCGGTATGGCCTACGGAGCCATAGCCACCTACGAAGATCGTCCTTCTCTGGCCGATTCCGTCATTAAGCGTTCGGTCGAATCGGTGAAAAAACCCATGAAAGCCTATGCCCCCGACGGAGCCTATCCCGAAGGATATTCGTATTGGGGATTCGGAACGACCTATAACGTCATGCTCATCGACGCTTTGGAAAAATCTTTCGGAACCGATTTCGGTCTTTCGGCACAGGAGGGATTCCTCGACACGCCGGCCTTTATTCTCCACATGGTGGCGCCCGACAAGGATTCGTTCAATTACGGCGACAACAAAGACTCCGGACGGTTGAGTCCCGCCATGTTCTGGTTCGCGAACCGGAAGAAAGACACTTCCCTGCTTTGGAACGAGCGCATACTGTTCAAGGAAGGAAATAAAAAGAAACTGATCGATTACCGCTTCTTCACCCTTTCCATCCTATGGGGAGCGGCCGTCGACTTTGAAAACCTGCCGAAGCCTGCCGACTACATGTGGGTTTCGCCGAATTCACCGACTCCCGTCGCCCTGATGCGCACTTCATGGGAACGTAAAAAAGGCCTTTTTCTCGCTTTCAAGGGTGGTTCGGCCCAAACCAGCCATGCCCATCTGGATGTGGGTTCGTTTGTCATGGTGGCCGACGGAGAACGTTGGGCAATGGACTTCGGGCGTCAGGATTACCATTCGCTCGAATCGAAAGGCATCGATTTGTGGAACAAGGCACAGGATTCCCAAAGGTGGAAAGTGTTCCGATACAACAACTCCGCTCATAACACACTGACCTTCGACGGTCGCCTTCAGGACGTCAAAGGCTACGCTTCCATCGACACTCACGGGTCGAAGCCCGGTTTCTCGTTCGCCGTTTCGGACATCACGCCCGTCTACGTCGGACAAATCGGCAAGGCCCGACGCGGTGTGGCCTTGGTGAAAGAAAAATACGTGGTGGTGAGGGACGAGTTGGTGGGCGGTGAGAAAGAAACCACCGTACGCTGGAGCATGCTTACGCCCGCCACGGTGGAACGCAAAGACAGCCGCACGATGCTACTGACCATCGGGGACAAACGGATGGAAATGCGGGTGGAATCGCCCGTTTCCATCGAACTGAAAACATGGAGCACCGCCCCCACGACCGATTATGACGCCGAGAATCCCGGAACGACTCTGGTGGGCTTCGAAGCCCGCATCCCGGCTCGCTCCCGCTGTGTGCTGCAAGTGAAGCTGATTCCCTCGAAAGGCGGGCCGGCCACCGATGAAATCGGAGAATTAGACACATGGAATAACCCATAACAACAAGTAGTCATTTATACATCATGAGAAAACAACTTCTATTTTTGGCCTCAGCGGCACTGTTATTCACCGGCTGCCGGAAGGAGGAAACCATGCGGGAAGTCGTGGAACGCGGGCTCAACCATTCGGCCCGGCAAGTGGAGACATTGGTCAAAGCCCTCGAAGCGGAACCCGACAGCCTGCCCCGCTCATTCGACAAAGACGGTCGTCTGATCAAATCCGACGCTCACTGGTGGTGCAGCGGATTCTTCCCCGGCACACTGTGGTATCTGTACGAAGGAACGGGCCGGCAACAACTGAAACACGACGCCGAACGATACACGGCGCGCGTGGAGAGCCAACAATACACCACCGACAACCACGATATCGGATTCATTCTCTATTGCAGTTTCGGCAACGGCTATCGGCTGACCGGCAATGAAGCCTACGCCCGTGTGTTGCTTCAGGGAGCCGAATCGCTTTCCACACGTTTCAATCCTCGTGTCGGGTTGATTCGTTCGTGGGACCACAACACCGAAAAATGGCAATACCCCGTCATCATCGACAACATGATGAACCTCGAATTGCTTGAGTGGGCATCCAAACATTCCGACAGCATCAAGTACGCCGACATTGCGCGCAGTCATGCACGGGTGACGATGAAGCACCACTTTCGCGAAGACCACAGTTCCTACCACGTCGTTTCCTACGACCCTCTTACGGGAGAACCCGAAAAGAAGAATACGCATCAGGGACTTTCCGATGCCTCGGCTTGGTCCAGAGGACAGGCTTGGGGGCTATACGGCTACACCATGATGTATCGCGAGACGGGCGACAAGGCGTTTCTCGAACAAGCCCGAAACATCGCCCGCTTCATTCTGAATCATCCGCGCCTGCCTGCCGACAAGATACCGTATTGGGATTTCGATTCGCCCGACATACCGAACACCCCACGAGACGCTTCGGCCGGAGCCATCATGGCTTCCGCTTTCATCGAACTGAGCCTGCTGACCCGCGAGAGCGATCCCGATTTCTCGGGCAAGTGCCTTGCCACGGCCGAGACCCAACTTCGCACACTGAGTTCCGAAGAATATCTGGCTGCGACAGGAAGCAACGGCGGCTTTATCTTGAAACACTCCGTTGGCAATTTCCCGGCAGGGCGCGAAGTCGATGTTCCGTTGACTTATGCGGATTACTATTACGTCGAAGCTCTTGTCCGTTACAAGCATTCGATATTGAAAACGACAGCAGCGACGAATTGACCCATCGGAAAGACCATTGCCGACTCTTTGCCCACGTTCCGAAAGTGCAGTGGCGAGAGTCGGCATTTCTTTTCGGCGCAAATGTGCCGGACAAAGTTGCGATTTCGGCCGAAACAAGCTATCTTCGTAACAACTAATCCTTTAATAGCAACAAAAACATGAACTTTACAGAATTGATGCAGACCCGTTATACGACGAAAGCGTATGACCCGACCCAAAAAGTATCGGAGGCCGACATCGAAACACTTAAAGAGATTCTGCGCCTTTCGCCCTCATCCATCAACAGTCAGCCGTGGAAGTTTATTTTCGTGTCCGATGAAACATGGAAAAACAAATTGTCGGAACACTCCCGGCATAACAAGGAGAAAGTTCTGCGGGCTTCGCACATCGTACTGTTCTGCCGGGTGGATACCGTCAGCCACTTCACGGAAAAGATGGCCGACTATATCCCTCAAACAGCCATCGATTATTACAATGCCCATGTACGCCCCTTGCCCGAATCGGAGATATTGGCATGGCTCACGCATCAGCTTTACATCCCTTTGGGCATATTTCTCGCCGCTTGTGCCGATTTAGGCATCGACTCCACCGCAATGGAGGGCATCGACAAACGGGCCTACACCGATTTGCTCGGTGAAAAGGGCTATGAAGTGGTGTTTGCCGTGGCCGTGGGTTATCACTCCGACGAAGACTTCAACCAACTGCATCTCATCCCCAAGCGCCGCAAAAGCAGAGAGGAAGTCATAGGCGAGAGATAATCGGCAAGCGGCTGAGTGAGATAAAAGGCCGTAGCCGGCAGGGGAGCAAGGCCTTTCACAACTCTTCACGATAGTTCCTCTCTGTGAGGTTGAAGTGTTGTATTACGAAGGAAAAGTGCTATAAGAATCTATTAAGAACGGCCACCTTTCAATTGTTTAAGTGTGTGACGACTCAACAGGCCGTAGATTCTACGCACTTCTTCCTGCGAATGTGTATGACTCAGTGCTTCCATCTTTTTACAAATGTCATAAAGTGCACTTTCAAGCCGGAACATAATTGCCCGATTTGTAACTTCGTTTTTCCGAACATTTTCCATCCACATCTTAATAGCTAGCAACTGAATATCCATTTGGCTGTAACTGATGGAAACAGAAGAATCGAAATTACAGAACAACCCATCATATAAATCGTGAAAAAAAGCTTCTTCATCATACGGTTTCCCCTCAATAGCTTGCAAACGCAAAGCCGCAAGCGTTTCTTCGCTCAGCAACTTAGAAAATAATTCTCGAAACGCGGGGAGAAGTACTTGATTTTCCAGTTCGGGCCAGTTTCTTTTAAGGAAAGCGTTCCCTATTCCTGTATCAGATTGAAAAAGAAACTTTTTTAAATCAAGCATTGCCTGATGCTGTTCTTCGGCCGACTGAGTACTGCCAATAGCTGCTGCAATTCTTTTCAGATAATCGGCATACAGATGTAATCCTTTTTTGTATAGTCTGGGAAGCGCGTTATCCTTAGTACTTTCTTTACGCACAAAAGTGGGCAGTTGTCTCAAAGTCGTTTGCAAATGTTCGAGACCAATGGCGCAAGCACCGGATGGATTATTGCTTAAATCGCCTTCTGCTTGTAAGAGAGCATGTTTCGGCCGTTCTACCAGCTCCCGACCATTCGGCCAAATGGAATGTAGCCATAGAGATAATCGTTCGCGATCGTCATAACAACTTTTGCTTTGTTTCAAGGGAGTATAACCAAAGCGAATAGCAAGACGATCCTCCTCCCCGATGGTTAATGCCATACCTTTCCCCTCAGAGATAAAATTATAAGGCAACACGTCCATAATAGAAGACGAGTAAGCGTTTTTATCGGCATCATTTAATTTTTTAAGTTGAGCAAGGGAACGAGTAGCACTGCCACTGGTATTTTCGGCCAAACCTAAAAGAAAACCGACCTGGCGAGTGACTTCACTTTGCAATAACTCTCTTTCCACTTCTTTAGATAAACGATCACGCATTATACGTGCATCCGTAGCTCCGCAACATAAGAGATAGTCGTCTAACTTATCTTGTAAAAAGCCATGACCAATGTTTAAACGGCACGAAAGAATCTCGCCTGTACGGGGATGATGCATCAGTTTTCCAGTAACACCGGGCAGACGCAGATCATAAGATACGAGAGCATGTTGCTCAGCCGAACACTCGCTCTTATCTATACTTTTCACCTGTAAGATATTGCCCAATCCGGCTTCACGAAAAGCCTTGTTCCAGTCAAGTATTCCACGTTCTACACTCTGAAGATACTCTTTAGGGAACAAAGAATCAATATAGAATATCAACGGACGATCCAAATGCCAGCGTAAGATGAGAGAGTCCTCAGCAATGCCGTAAGGGTCCTGATCATAGTCCTTAAATCGTATGGTTTGGTAAGAAACATGCCTATTAGCCAATCGAATATTATCCTTCTTTTCGGGGAGTAGCCGTAACACACAAGTTAGCTCAATGGGTAGATTACCTACAGGCAACGACATGGCTAAATTAGAAAAAACATTTTCGGAACTTTCACTCCCATGATAACGTTGTAAAGTAAAAGAGACCCCTTCCTCAAAAGGGTGTACATGGGTTACTTTCGACAGCTCCGGTAGCAATGCACGCATAAATGAGAACTGATAATTAAACCAGTCATCTCCGCTCAGAAGTTGTTTAGTAATCTCGATGATAGCTCCCCCGTTCGGAGAATAAGAGACAATCGAATAAGGAATACCGGAATGTTGCACATTGGATAGAGCAAAAGCGGCCCGATTGGGGTTATTGACAGCAGGCATCCGCTCATTGTAGAAAGGGCGTTGAAAAGAAATGGTTAAACTGTCCGGAGCCGATAGGCAGATCACTCCGAGGCTTTCCACCGGACGGTTTATCATATCGAAACCACGATCTATCTGCGCACGTACTTCTACTTCCCTCCCGATAAAAGCGCGGGGAATTTCCAGAAACACTCTGTCTACGGTACGGTATACGGGGAACAAGCCTTCAGTCTTTTTCATCTCTCCACTAAAGAAACTGTCGAATGATTGTAATTGGCTCTGTGCTTGTATGAAGGTGGCAATATGCAAGATGCCTAAAAAGAAGATCAAGTGTTGTATAGCTTTATTCATAAAAGTACTCTATTTGTTTCATTCATCATAAATCCGATGTATATTCTATAATCCAACGAGCAACAAACCGACTAGCGGAATCTGTAGTGAGTAGACTGTATGCGAGAGCATCTTTTCTAATTTGTTGCAAGGCTTCTATTAGGTTACTCAGTAATTCGGAAGAAGTGACACTTTCCTGCCCAACCACCAGTTTCATTAGTTCCTCTACATAGTGTTTTTGTACATGCAGTTTCATTTTGCCGACAGTTGCCCCGACCCTCCATTCGTCAAAAAGACCATGATGCATTTTTTGAAGAAATTCTCGAGAACCAAGCATTTCGTGCTGTACTCCGGCAACTTTATCCACTCGATGAAGTGCACGTAACAGTCCGCCCAACAACTGTTGATAGAACTGTTCGAATTCATGTGTGGCATCTATTTCCAGGCATTCTGTCAGTTGCTTATCAAACAACCAATCGGGAGGGTTCAACACATAACTTTGTATGAAATCAAGAACTTTACGGTTATATTCAGCCGTTTCCGATATATAAAATTCATCCTCGTTTATATCAGCAATTCGTTTCCCCCCTAAATGAGCATATATGTGTTCCACCCACTGACGATAGTGATCCAGCATTGAGCGATATCGACCTTGCCATACGCGTAATGCAATACGGTCAGTCGGCTTCCACAAATGACGTTGTTGGCAGAGGAATTTTAGATTCTCAATACCTTGAGTGTTAGCTTCAATGTGATTGTTACTTAGGTCTTCGGCTTGAGCACGCACATCTGCTCCTCCGGCGAATCGAAGCCATGGATTTTGTAAAGTTTGTTGACTCCATGAATTTCGATTCCGCTCCCGCTCTGCAGAATCTTTACCCGGAAAGATTCTGTAAGCCCATTCTATAGCCCACTTGTCGTACACCCCGACTCGAATACGCCTGTTTGATAAATCCACTGAGTCGTTCGGGCGCAAGGCATAATTATATCGAACGTAATCCATTATCGAAGTTCCGATACTCCAACGACTCAGAAAATCATTATCGCGTAACTGCTCTACTGAGTAGTGGCTACTTCCCAGAAAGTTGTGTTCCAGTCCCAAAGTGTGCCCAACTTCATGAGTCAAAACAAGTTTGATAAGCTCATGCTGTAAAGAGTCGGGCAAGACAACATCCCAAGCAGCAGGATCATTGGCACCACATTGTACAAAGTACCATTTCTGAAGTAGATTCAGAACACTGCTGAACACGCCGATATGACAAGCAATGATTTCTCCCGAACGAGGTTCACAAGGAGTCGGTCCGTAAGCGTTGTTTTGTCCGGAAACTTTCCACGAAATGAAAGGATAGCTAACATCACAAAGATGAAAATCCGGATCTTCAACTTCAGTTGGAGCCAAACGAGCATCAATCGCATTTTTGAAGCCGGCTTGCTCAAAAGCAGGTTGCCAATCGCGTACTGCTTCAATCATGCTATTCACAAACTTTGTTGGTGTATTGCGGTCAATGTAAAAGATAATAGGTTTGATTGGCTCCACCAACTCTCCTCGTTCATATTTAATCCGATCCTCAGGCCTGATCTCCAATCGCCAACGCTTGATAAAAGATTTCCGTCGAGGCGGTTCTTCTCCTTTGAATATTTTTTTATTTAATGTAAAAAATGTTCCCGACTGAGATGGAATCCTCTCTAAGGATTCTTTGGGAAGCAGACCAATATAAACCCCTGTTTCCCAATTACCTTTGTAGGGTTCGATTGCTTTTTTCCCGGGAAAAGACATCGAAGAATTCCCATAACTACGGAATATTTCAACCAATATGCGGTCAGGATAGCTTTTGATAGTCCGAATACAATCTTTCTCCCTGATACGGGCCCCTATTCTAAGGTCAAATGATGCCATATCGAGCGTAAATAAAGGAGAGTTTAAGAGCAAATCATCAGCTTCAACAAGAATAGAAGTTGCACCATAAGCCAAGACCGGCAATCGTTTATACAACTTTGTTTTTTCGCTTTGTAAGGCAATACGAGCATATGTCCCGAGAGAATCCTCTATTAGTTGTTCATGAGGCACATCCATAATCCAAAGCTCATCCCCCTTCTTCGCCAAACTAAAAAAGACCGGCCCTACTATATCACCTGCATAACCGAATTTTTTTTCCATATCCCGATCGGGGCGAGCAGGGGCAGAAAGAATGGTGGTTGTTACCACAAAACTACGGCCCATAAGCGAATCAGGAATTTCCCAATAAATATGTTCACCACTACGATAAGTGGTGAACATACCGGAAGAAATCCGCATCGGACTTTTTCCTTTCAGAAACCCGTCGATACTCTGTTGTGCATAAAGTGAAGAAAGGCATAATGAAAATAGAGCTGCACAAGAGAATCTTTTTAACATAGCAACAATTTATTCATAATTAAACGCAATGTCTACAATTTTAGAAAAAGAATGAGAATCATCTTTATAAATACACACACTATTTTCGGTGCGACTCACATCGCCGGCCGGAGTCAACTGAAGCTCTACGACAAAACCTTTATTTTGCACATTGACACCCAATCCAAGTGATTTTCCGAATTCTCCGGAGTCTTCGGAATTTTTAAATTTCAAGCAAGAGATGATGGCCGTCTCATCTTCGTAACGATAAATTTCCGTAACCTTATTTCGGTCAAGATCTATGCGATAAAGTTTGTTGCCTGAAGACATAAACAAAAGATTGGCGGTATAGGCATATGAAGCTGCAAAATGAGCCGTATTAAGGTCAATTTCGTTTGGCAAAGCAATAGCATGTTTGGCAAAACAAGCGGGTTCCTGGCGCATTTCGCTAAACTGAAACACAGTCAATTCGTTACCGGAATTCGGAATGGCAACAGCATACAGATAGTTTCCGTAACTACCACTTACGATATCCTTAACTTGAAGTGTTGGGTCAATCTGTTCGGGATCAAACACATTTTCTTGCGTTCCATTTATTCCAATAGATCTTAACACAATCGGTCTGTCTTGCCAAGGTCTTCCATACCTGCGTACAGAGACTGAAGGCAAACTCATGAAGTCGCCCAATTGTAATCCTTGTCTTTTTAAAAAGTGCCGTTGATTTGCTTCAAAAAAGATAGAGGAAGATGCTCCAGAGCCATACGCCGTGATATGAAGTGCCTCTTCGCTATCTTCTCTTTTAACGGAATAAGGGACGCAAAAGCCATCCATGTGGGCAAAATAGTTCTTTTCGGAAGTTGAATAAAGTTCGCCGTGTTTATCCATCTTGTAAGAAGATATTTGAATGGGTTTTCCCTGCATCGCCGGTTCAAAAAGTATCTTTTCCGAAGAATATCGCACAGCGAGCGTACTGGGAGTTAAGAGAGCTGTAGCCTGATTGGTGACTACAACAAGAGCCGGATTTGCGGAGAAGCCCATAAAAGATAACAGACTGGCTGCTTGTTTGTTCCCAAACTCTTTTCGGGTAGCAACAGATAAAGGTTTTCCTTGCATGGGAAAAGACGTTCCTGTTTCCGACTGAAAAACGTCGGTGAATATATAGTATCCTTTAGGATTTCCTTCTACGACTCCAAGCACTCCTTGCTCCCCTTCTTGTTCCTGCAAAACAAACCAACAGGGATTAAATGGTTTGATAATGCTGATCTGTCCGGTTCGATACCAATTTGTGCCATTCTTTTTATCGGAAACAATGAGGAGCAAACCTATATTTTCATCTTGGTTGGGCTCTATTACAACTTTGCACTCTTTTCCTGATACAAGATCTTCGTAATCATCTATTCTATCAGAACCGGGTGTTGTTCCCGCTTTGGCTATTTTCCATTGAAACGTAAGATTAGCATCTTGATTTTCTAATGTTTGAGATATTTCCGGTATAACAATGACTTCTACCGGAGCTTCTTTGGGCATACGCACCTTTGTCTCGGGTATGTTAATTTCTACCGAATTGATGGTATGATAATCATAATTGCCTTTGTCCTCATAACAAGCAGTTTGAAGCAGAGCCACACAGATAAAGCCGGCTGCATTTCTGATTATATTTTTCATAATTATATTTTTTCCCATGTTTATTCAAATTGAATTTCTTTTCCTTTATCGTCCAGAATGGGGGGATTTCCGTCTTCCTTATATTGCTTATAGGCGGCAACAACCTTATCGTAATCTTCGTCTTTCAATTCACTGAAAATGCATTTGCATACATCCATCATGAATATATATTTTGCATCGCTATATTCTCCCCAAGGCCACTCTTCCCAATCGGTTGGTTTCAATTGCCAACTGACGTGTACGACTAATTGATGCTTCTCAACCAGCCCTTTGGGAAAACTATGATCGGGATTATTCAGATCAAATTCAAGAAAACATCCGTAGATTTTGCGGTCAGCTTTCAGTTCCGGACGTATAATTTTATAAGGGAACTTCTGGGTAACACTCGCTAAATCCGTATAAGTGTATTTATTTTCCAACTCCACACTTAACGAATGTTCATAATCACTATTGACCGCCTGCTTTACACAGAAATTTCGTTTTTCTGTAAGAAAATCTCCTTGTATGGCAATTTGGAAGCTATCAACAATATACGGTGTCTTTTTAACATAGTCGGTATCTACAAATTCGCGAGCGGTACGGTAAGAGTAAAAGTTGATACGGGGCTCTTGATCGTAGAGTGCTATCTTATTTTCGCTGCATCCGGTGTAAAAGCCGCATGCCCATAAGCCAATGAAATAATATATAATTCGCTTCATGGTAATTTTATTTAATTGTTATTCCCAAAAATCTGTTCGTTGTCAGGACGTTTCGGCTGATATTCTTTATCGGTCATAACCTTTACCCCACAGCCATAGTAATACTGATAATCGTGTGCTTTTAAGTAATAGAATAATTGACCCTCGGCAAAATATTCTTTACGATATTCTTTCATTATCTCATTGATGCGTTTGCTCTGCAGAGGACTCTCTTCCGAACCGGTATCGGGCAAATCGTACCCGTCGGTAGTAATCTCATCATTGTAAGAAATACCTCTTGCAAATCGTATCGTATTGAGCGCTTCTGCACTACGCGTCTGGTCACTCTCGCATTCAGCAACTATATAATACATTTCAGGCAAACGTATCAAAGGAATGGTGTTTAACCCTGTTGATTCACGCAAGACATCTTGATTATATTTTCTACAAAGGAAATAGAGATTGCTGCCTCCTGTCTGTTCAAACATTTCCGGGTTTTTCCTCCAGTCGGTACTTCCGACACCCGTACGCTCATAGAAGAGATTGAAAAGCGTCGCTGAGGTTACGAAGCGGCGTTGTATATTTGTTTCACTCATTTTCATGAAGTTATTATCCAATATTTCCCATAATCGATCTACGGATAGCCCAAAAATTTGTTCACCATACCGAATGGAGTTGTAATCGGCCATACTTTGATTGGTGTACAAAGTAAAATATTGTTTTGCTTCGATAACTTCACGTGCATATTTAACCGCTTGAATACGACTTTCAGCATCACCTTTATAACAAAGTACGCGCGCCAACATGGCTTTCACGGCATATATGTTCATTCTATATTCTCGACTTGCGAGGAAAGGATCCATCTCGCTGTAGGCTTCGCTGTCGTGATCAACAAAAAAGAAACGAGTGTCTTCTGCCTGTAACAGCTTTTCGGCCTCGACAAGATCTTCCAATATCAACTTAACCACTTCTTCGGCTTTCAGTATCGGAGTAGGAGTTTTATCAAAAACCGTACGATAAGAGATTGCTTTCTCATCCGGGTTTTTCCGGTAAATAGGGCCAAATAAACGCAACAAATCGAAGTGTAAGAAAGCGCGTAATCCTAATGCCTCTCCTTTAAATATTTCGTAATATCCTTTTGTTTGCAACACGCTCCGGTTTTTATCAATATAGTGTAAGAGGCTATTGATATTGGCAATGATATTGTACATTTCTGCATAGATCGTGTTTTTCTTGTTCCGGAATTTATTTTCATAGTCGAACATTATACTTTGATTATAAATTCTGGGGTCATTCTCGTTTTCGGGAGAATTTGAATAGATTCCTGCCAATTCATCGATATAACCATAGGTGAGATCTCCTGCGTAGAGTGTTTTAATTCCCATTTTCAGATAAATCCCCGTAAGGGCGTCTTTAAATCCGTATTCTGACTGAAATTGTTTCTCTGTCGGAATAGAAGTCTTTGGATCTACATCTAACCAATCATTGCAGGAAGTGATTCCAAGCCATAGAATAAACAATGATATATAATATAAATGTTTCATAGAACGGTATTATTTAGAATCCGACATTAAGTGATAGAGTAAATTGACGTGAGTAAGGATAGGCCAGACCTCTTTCTCTTTTTACGGTAGAAAAATAGAAGAAATCTTCCATATTGAAAGCTATCTTGGCAGAGCTAAGCCCCCACTGTCCGATGAGTTTATTGTTTTTGCGGTCCATACGATAATAAACAGAAAGCGAACCACCTTGGAAAATATTTTCGTCCATCACAAAACGCGAGGTCGCTTTAGTGTCCATTCCTCTATGTTCAAGTCGGAGGAAGCGAGCTTTGTCACCGGGCTTCGCCCAACGAAGTTCTGTCACTCGCCGATCGGCATTTTGTTTTAAATCGGCATTCTCCACCTTATCCAACAGGGTTTGATTATAAACTTGTCCGCCGAAGCGATATCTAAGGCTGACATCTGCACCCCAGCCCATATAGGTCAACGAGGTATTGATATGTCCTTGCCAACGAGGTTCGGTATTCCCGACGGGAACAACATCATTGGGATCCCATTGGGTGTAGCTTGTCATTTCTCCGTTACGTTTCAATAGAATTTCGTCACCTGTCGCAGGATCTATACCCAGTGAACGGACAACCCAAATACGTGATAACGATTCTCCTTCCTCGTAACGCGGCAACGGTTTATCTTTTAATTGTCCGGAATTGAGTTCGTTAATGTGACGCATGGCTTCCGAAATTTTCAACAACCGGTCTCTATTGTGTGATCCGTTTATGCTAACGGTCCAATAGGCTTGTTTTACTACGTTTCGAAAGGGAATGGCAGAAAGCGTGATCTCCCAACCTTTGTTCTCAATCTTACCCAAATTTTCAGGATAACTGGAAAAACCCACAGAAGGTGCAAGACTTACCTGAGTAACCAGGTTATCTGTAATTTTACGGTAGTATTCAATGCGTGCAGACAATCGCTGGTCGAGCAATCCGATTTCAAGTGCAAAATTCGTGTTTTGTGTGGTCTGCCACTTCAAAGCCTCGTTGTGCATGGCCAGCAATTCTGCGCCGGTGGCATCGGAAGCGTAATAAGGACGCAACAAGTTAGCATAGGTATAGTAGCTATGTGCTTGATAGGGGTTGAAACCTTGCGATCCGACCGTACCGATTGTTCCGCGAAGCACCAAATCGGAAATGAACGACACGCCGCTCAGAAATTTTTCTTTTTTCAAATCCCAGCGCAAACCTGCCGACCAGAAAGGTGCCCAGCGATTGTTTCGCCCGAATACAGATGAACCGTCCAAACGAGCATTGAAGTCAAACGAATATTTATATTTGTAAGAATAACCGCCGGCAAATACCCAACCGATAGAACGGCTTGTATTTTCTATTCCCGTTACTTTTTCGTTGTATTTCTTCCCGAATAAGAGGTTATCCATATTATCATTAGGGAAGCCGGTAACATAATTGCCATAACTTTCGGTTACATTATTCATCATGTTCATGCGGGCATTTGCAGTAAGATAATGATTCTGCAATTGTTTATTCCAACTAGCGGTCAGGTCTACAGCCCATTTTACGGCTTCGCTTTGACTGCGACGGTAATCTCCTCGTTTCGTTGGGTCTTTTTCTCTATCGAAAGCAGTGTGTTGGGCAGGACGGAAAATATCGCGATGCCCTACACTTTTCGATAATGAAAAAGCTCCTTCAAGTCTTAGATCTTTTGTGGCATGATATTCGGCTTTAAATAATTCGCGAACCGTAAAGTTCTTGCTTTGATCCTTGCTGTTAAAAGTAGTATTATACATTGGATTAGGATAGCTCGTATAGCCTTCAACACCGGTAAAATTATCAAGCCTCTTTTGTATCTCCCCATTCTCTCCGTAGGGGCGCAGATAGGGGTTCAGTTTGGTGTACTCGCTGAAGCTGCCCCACGGCGACTCGTCGGCCACGGAGTTTTCGATGGTGATGCTGTTCTTCAGCAATATTTTTTTCATGCGGTATTGGAAGTCGAGCACGCCGGTGAGTACGTCGCGTTTGCTGTCCTTCATCACACCGGGCGAGCTGTTGTAACCGACATACATGCGATAGCGCAACGCCTCGTCACCGCCTTCCAAGGTCAGGGTGTGGCGTTGTTGAAGGGCCGTTTCCAGGGGTTTGGAGAGCCAGTAGGTGTCGACGCCCGACAGGACTTCGCGCAACTTCGATTCATAAAGCTGCCATTTCTCCACCGTTTCCCCGCCATAGGCATACAGCCCCGACTTCAGCTCGGCATCCAGTTTCTCCCGGGCATTCATCAGGTTGTAGCCCGTAAGATCGGGGGTTTCCATGCGCAGTTCTCCGCTGTACGTTGCCCAGAGTCGTCCGGGTTTCGGAGTCTTGCTCTCGATGACGATGACGCCGTTTGCCGCCCGCGAACCATAGATGGCCGTGGCCGCAGCGTCTTTCAAGACGACGATGGAGGCGATGCGATCGGGGTCGAGGTCGGCCAGGGTCTGAACGCTGATCTCAAAACCGTCCATGATGAGCAGCGGCTGGTTGGCATAGGTTTCGTATTCGCCCTGCAGGCTCAGCAGGTCATTGCCCGTGCTGCCGAGGTCCATGTTGGCTCCGCCTCTCATGCGCATGTCGGGCAGGTTGTTGGGATTGGAACCGGTATTGATGTTGTCCACCAGATTCAGTCCCGGAGCCACGGACGCCAGCGCCTTGGCCACATTGGTGGTACTGTATTTCTTCAGGTCTTCGCCTTTGATGGTTACGGCCGATCCGGTGAAGCCTTCTTTCTTGCGGTTGAACATACCCGTAACGACCACCTCTTCGAGCACTTTAGTGTCCGATTTCATCAGAATGGACATGCGGGGAGCGGCATTTTGCTCTTGCATCTCCATGCCCACATACGAGAAACGAACGAGATGACCCTGCGGAACATTGGCCAGGGTGAAGTTACCGTCGTTGTCGGTAATCGTGCGGAGGTCGGTTCCTTCCACCTGAACGGTGGCTCCGATTACCGGAAATCCGTCCTCTTCGGACAACACCGTTCCCGTGACTTGGGCTATGGTGCGCCGGTTATCTTTGCGGGTTACGTGGACAAAACGCCCTTCGATGTGGTACTTCAGCGGATTTTTCCCGATAATGGCCTTCATCGTCCGGTCGATGGTGGCATTCTCCACCCTGCCCGTCGAGGTGAAGGCGCTGATTTCGTTATAAATGAAAATCACCTTGTAGGAAGATGCCTTTTCCAAACGTTTGAAGATGGAAGACAGCGGTTCGTCTTTGAATTCCAGGGTGATGGGCTTTTCTCCGGTGTTCTGCGCCGCAAGTCGGAGCGGCGGCATGCACAGACAGACGAAAAGCAGACACAGGCTGAGAAGAGTTTGTGCTCGATTCTGTTTCATAAGGTCTGAAAAGTTAAATTGCGTTGCGATTGTTTTATTTTATACGAAAGCCGTTTGCGAAATGGTTACCCTGAAAAAAAGATTTTTTGTGTTTATGTTCCGTAACGGTTGTTCGGGAAAGGAAAAAACAAAGGTGCGCAAAGGGGGGAGGGCGCAGTCATGGTCGCGATTGTTTACGCGCTTTTCTTTGCGAACGGTTTGTCCGACTATTTTACCAAAAGACAACCAAACGAAACCGATTACGGTAAAAAATACGGAAGTCTTTTCGTCTTCTTCAAAATTGCTTTTTCAACAAAAAAGGCGTCGTTTTTGCAAAAACGATTTTTTCGTTTTGCTAAAACGACCATGAGGCCGCAGAACGGAAAATCGTCCGTTTTTTCAACAAAAAAGGCTGCAAAACCCCGCAGGTTTCGCAGCCTTTCACTGTATATGAAGGTCTTTCATGCGGGTTGTCAGCCCGTATGAATGTTGTTTTTGTCCGAATTGATTACCATTTTCTTTTTCATGATGCGATGTGCGGTCGAAAGATTCCGCAGGGCAAAGATACGAAAAAACGGGAATCGCCGCAAAAACAAATCGCCATTCAGATCAAACCCTGCAAGCATCCCGTCCGCATGCCGAAACGCATCGGAATCAAGAGCAGGTTCTAAAAAAACCGCACGATTCCTTGCTTGGGCTACGGAGTTTTTCACTTATCTTTGCCAAGCATACAATCCACAATGGAAATACACCCTTAAATGCGATGAACGACAAAACTGCCTTCGACCGGATGTTTAGCGAATGGTATGCCCAAATGGTTTATTTCGCCTATTATTTCGTCAACGACGGCGAAGTGGCCAAAGACGTGGTGAGCGATGCCTTCGAATACCTGTGGAGAAACTTCGGGAAGATAGAGCAGTCCACCGCCAAAACCTACCTCTATTCGGTGATTCGCGCACGCTGCATCGACCATCTGCGCAAGCAGGACATACACGAACGCTACGTGGAGTTTGCCACCGCGCTGAGCACCCGGATGGCCGGCGCGAACAAAGACCAACCCGACGAACGCATCCACGCCATACGCAGGGCGATGCAAAAGCTGACCCCGTACAACCACCACATTCTGGAAGAATGCTATCTGCACAACAAAAAATACAAGGAAGTGGCCGAGCAGCTGAACGTGAGCGTGGCGGCCATTCACAAAAACATTGTCAAGGCTTTGCGCATTCTTCGCGAAGAGCTGAACGAAAAAGGTAACCGAAAAGAGGCCTGACTTCGTATATATAAATAGCACACCTTTACCTGACCCTCATAGTCATCGCACCCGATAGTTTTTTTTCTTATGAACGACGAGAATCTGAAGATAAGCCAAGCCGAAGAAGAGGCACTGAACATCATGGAAACCCCTTCTTCGATGACCGCCGAGCAATGGCAACGGGCGAAAGAGGACGAAGCCTGCCTGCAAACATGCGCCGACATCGCCGAAACCGCTCTGCACCTGATGCACGAACGGAACACCCTTTCCATAGACACGGAGAAGGAGCTGGAAAAAATTCATCGCCGCATCCATTCGCAACCCGAAAAAAGAAAAAAACGATACCGGCTTTTGTTGGTCGCGGGAACGGCCGTCGCCGCCTCTGTCGTTCTCTTCTTGCTGCTGCGCCCGCTGAAAATCGACACCGCCGAAGGCTCCGCACCGATAACCGTCTTTCGCGCCGACCCGCTGGCCGCCCGGCAGCCTTTGCTGGAGATAGTGGACGAAGAAGCGGAACAGGCGTCGCACCCTCATCGTGCCCGAACCACGCCGGCCGCCGGTCGGCAAAAGCACGTGTCCGAAACTGAGCTGAACTATGCCGACGGCAGCCGGGCCTCATCCTCGGGCAATGTCAAAATGCAGATTCACCGGCTCAGCATTCCGCGCGGAGAGACGTTCCGGGTTATTTTGTCGGACGGAACCGAAGTATTCCTGAACACCGACAGCCGCCTCACCTACCCCGCTGTGTTCAAAGGCAGCGAACGCGTGGTGACACTCGACGGAGAAGCCTACTTCAAAGTGGCCAAAGACGCCCGCCATCCTTTCGTGGTGAAAAGCGGCAGCCTGCAAATCCGTGTGTTGGGAACCGAATTCGACGTGTGCCACTACGCCTCCACCGCCCCCCGCGTCACGCTGATCAGCGGCAAAGTGGCCGTAAGCGACACCTGCGGCCTGCAAACCGCCGAAATGACGCCGGGACAAAGCCTGCAAGTGAGCGAAGACGGGACATTCGCCGTGAACGAGGCAGACATCGAGGCCTACACGTATTGGAAAGAAGGCTACTTCTATTTCGACAACGTGACCCTGAGCGAAATGATGCGTGAAATCGGGCGTTGGTACAACATCGACGTCGAGTTTCGCAACACCCGCATCGCTTCACTGCGCATCCATTTCTTCGCCGACCGACGCCAAAGCCTCACCGGACTCCTCGAACACGTCAATCGCATGGAAGCCTTCCACGTCCGCCTCGAAACGGGAAGACTCATCGTCGAATAGTTCCCGTTTTGACCACACCGTGTGCCTTGTCCGTCAGTAGACGTCTCCCCTCACCTTCCGCTTCCTGAAACCGGACAAATCCGCCCTCGGACTTTCAACTCCTTCCCCAACCCTGTACGCCTGACAATGAGCATGATAAGCTCCTCTTCGGGCGTGCCCGCCTTCCCGGTTTGCTAAAAAGAAATAAAAAGTGTACGAACGACGCTAAAAGGGAGAAGAGCACCCGAACAAACAAACCATGCGAATTGTTTTATAGAAACGTTCCGAGTTCTTTTATGCTCAACATCTTTAACACATCTATATTTTTCAATCAACAATGGAATTAAAAACTCAAGTGCTGGCTGCAGGGACGATAGTCCTCGGCCTGCTCGTCGCATCGTGCGGCGGCAACTCCAAAGACCCGAAGCAGGCACAAGGTGCGCCGGGGTACAAGACTCTCACCGTCGAGCCTTCGGAATATGTGACGGAACGCAGCTATTCGGCCACGATTCGCGGACGTCAGGACATCAATATTTATCCGCAGGTTTCGGGATCGTTGTGGCAAGTCAAAGTAAATGAGGGACAAGCCGTCAAACGCGGTCAGGTGCTGTTCGTCGTCGATCAGGTTCCTTATCAGGCGGCTTTGCAACAAGCCACGGCCAACGTATCGGCAGCCGAAGCGGCATTGTCCACCTCAAAACTGAATTACGATGCCCGCAAACGTCTTTTCGACGAGAAAATCATTTCGGAAATGGAACTGCGCACGGCCGAAAACACCCTGCGCAATGCGGAAGCCGCCTTGGCACAGGCGAAGGCAGCGCAGGTGAGTGCCCGCAACAACCTGTCATACACCACCGTCACCAGTCCGGCCGACGGTGTGGTGGGCACACTGCCCTACCGTCAGGGAACGCTTGTCGGCCCCTCGATGGCTCAGCCGCTGACCATGGTGTCCGACAACGCCGAGATGTACGTCTACTTCTCGCTCGACGAAAACCGTTTGCTCGAACTCAGCCGCAAATACGGTTCGCTCGATGCCGCCGTTTCCACGCTGGGAGAAGTGCGATTGAAACTGAGCGACGGATCGACCTACGCACATACCGGCAAAGTGGAAAGCATCAGCGGAGTCATCGACCGCACCACGGGTTCGGCCAGTCTTCGCGCCAAATTCCCCAATCCCGAACGCATGCTGCATAGCGGGGCGACGGGCAACGTCGTGCTCTTGCACAAGCATACGGGCATATTCGTCATTCCTCAGGGTGCTACCGTTCGCTTGCAAGACAAGGTGTTGGTCTACAAAGTCGTCGAAGGAGCTGCCGTGGGATCTCCCGTTACGGTGGAAGCCGGGGCCAACCCGACCGAGTACATCGTAACGAGCGGCTTGAATCAAGGAGATGTCATCGTTGCCGAAGGCGCCGGCCTGATACGCGAAGGGACAAAGATTCAATGACCCGCAGAGAATTCGCATCACTAATCATAAGGACATTTCACAATGAAAGGCAATTTATTCATCAAACGCCCCGTACTGGCCATTTCCATCTCGATCATGCTGGTCGTCGTGGGGCTTATATCGCTCTTCTCCCTGCCCGTGGAGCAATTCCCGAGCATCGCACCGCCCACCATCAGCGTGTCGGCAAGCTATCCGGGGGCCGATGCGGAAGCCGTGAAAAACGGTGTTCTGATACCTCTCGAAGAGGCCATCAACGGTGTGGAGAACATGATTTACATGACCTCGTCCGCTTCCAACAACGGCTCGGGTTCCATCACCATCTACTTTAAACAAGATGCCGACCCGGACATGGCGGCGGTAAACGTGCAGAACCGGGTGTCGCGCGCACAAGGATTGCTGCCTGCCGAAGTGACCCAGATCGGGGTGACGGTGACCAAACGCCAATCGGGCTTCCTGCAAGTTTCGGGTTTGGTCAGTCCCGACGGAAGGTACGACCAACGATTCATCGGGAATTACCTTGACATCAACGTCGTTCCCGAACTTCTGCGTATCGAAGGTGTGGGCAATGTGCAATCCTTCGGCAATACGTACAGTATGCGTATTTGGCTCAAACCGGATGTGATGGCGCAATACGGCCTCGTTCCCGGCGACATCACTTCCGTACTCGGGCAACAGAACATCGTCGCGTCGACGGGTTCTTTGGGACTCGACTCGGATGCGACCTTTCAGTACACGCTGAAATATAAAGGACGCCTGACTTCGGTCGACGAATTTAAAAACATGGTGGTACGTGCGCTCGACAACGGCAACGTGCTTCGCCTCGGCGATGTGGCCGACGTCGAACTGGGTTCGGTGTCTTATGCATTCGAAAGTTTTATCAACGGAACACCGGGGGTCAACTTCTTCGCCTCTCAGGTGGCCGGAGCCAATGCCACGGAAGTCAACAACCGAATCTCGGCCAAGCTGGCAGAGTTGTCCAAGAACCTTCCTGCGGGATTGGAGTTCAAGACGTTCATCAACAGCAACGAGTTTCTCTACGCATCCATTTACAGCGTGGTCGAAACGCTCATCATCGCCATCATTCTGGTGATTTTGGTGGTGTACTTCTTCCTGCAGGACGTTAAGGCCACGCTGATTCCTTCGATTTCGATCATCGTGTCGCTTATCGGTACGTTCCTTTGCCTGCAACTGGCCGGCTTCAGCATCAATATCCTGACGCTGTTTGCCCTTGTGCTGGCCATCGGTACGGTGGTGGACGACGCCATCGTGGTGGTGGAAGCCGTGCAGGTAAAATTCGAAACGGGATACAAGTCTCCTTATCAGGCCACGAAAGACGCCATGAGCGACGTCACAATGGCCGTCATCTCCTGTACGCTCGTGTTCATGGCCGTGTTTATTCCCGTAACCTTTACGGGTGGAACGGCCGGTATCTTCTACACGCAGTTCGGAGTTACCATTGCCACCTCCGTAGGTCTGTCGATGATTTCGGCACTGACGCTCTGCCCCGCGCTTTGCGCTTTGCTGATGCGTCCGGCAGACATGCATAAGAGCCCCAAAAGCATCACGGGACGTGTGCGTTCCGCATATCAGACATCATTCAATGCGGTATTCAACAAATATAAAACAGGGCTGATGGCATTCATGCGCCGCCGCTGGCTGTCGTGGATTTTGCTGGCCGTCACTTCGGGCATGCTTGTCTATTTGATGACAACGACCAAAACCGGACTTGTTCCTCAAGAAGACCAGGGCTCGATTATGGTGAACGTTTCGGCCGCTCCCGGAAGTACGCTGAAAGAACTGAGGGGAGTGATGGAACGCGTCGAGCAAATCATCAAGAGCGAACCGGACGTGGAAAGTGTGGCCCGTATTGCCGGATTCGGCCTGATTTCAGGACAGGGAACCTCTTACGGAACATTCTTCGTCCGTCTGAAAACGTGGAGCGAACGTACGCGCAGCGAACAACACATCAACGCCGTTCTGGGACGGATCAACGGGAAGCTGCAAACCCTGAAGGATGCCCAGACTTTTGCATTCCAGATGGGAATGATACCGGGCTACGGTATGGGCAACTCCATCGAAATGTATCTGCAAGACCGTTCGGGAGGCGACATGAACACGTTCTATCAGACGGTGATGCCCTTCGTCTACGCGCTTAACTCACGGCCGGAAATCAGCATGTCTTACAGCAGTTACGCCATGAACTTCCCGCAATACAGCGTCGATGTCGATGCGGCTCAGTGCCTGCGCGCAGGCGTCTCTCCCAAAGAGGTGCTCAGCGTGTTGAGCAGCTATCTGGGCGGAAGTTATGTTTCCAATTACAACCAATTCGGCAAAGTGTATCGCGTCATGATGCAGGCTCCGGCGCAAGACCGCATCGACGAGCAGTCGTTGCAGAACATATTCGTGCGCATCGGCAGCGAAATGGCTCCGGTGAGTCAGTTTGTGAAGATACAGCGCGTCAACGGAGCCGAAACGGCCAACCGTTTCAACCTCTTCAGCTCGATTCCCGTCAACATCAGTGTGGCCGACGGCTATTCGACGGGTGAAGCCATGCAGGCCATCAGCGAAATGGCTTCGCAGATGCTCCCGATGGGATATACCTACGAATACGGCGGAATGTCGCGCGAAGAAAGCGAGCAGGGCGGAGGAAAGGCCGTCTTCATCTACGCGCTCTGCGTGCTGTTGATCTTCCTCATCCTGTCTTCTCTCTACGAGAGCTTCCTCGTGCCTTTCGCCGTAATTTTCTCCGTTCCCTTCGGTTTGATGGGCAGCTTCCTGTTTGCCCGCATATTCGGACTGGAGAATAACATTTACCTGCAAACGGGTATCATCATGCTCATCGGATTGCTGGCCAAGACCGCCATTCTGATTACGGAATACGCTTCCGAACGGCGGCGTCAGGGCATGGGCATCGTCACGGCTGCTTACAGTGCGGCACAAGCGCGTTTGCGCCCCATTCTGATGACGGTGTTGACCATGGTTATCGGTATGCTTCCGCTGGTGTTCTCCTCCGGAGCCGGAGCCAACGGCAACAGTTCGCTCGGTATCGGGGTCGTGGGCGGTATGATTGTCGGTACGTTGGCGCTACTGTTTGTGGTACCGGTATTCTTCATCGCCTTCCAGTACCTGCAAGAGCGATTTGTCCGTACGCCCGAGAAGCATGAACTGAGTCCTCAAATAGAGATGGAACGTGAGCGCGACATGCGCGAACGCAGTGCGTTTAACCCAGACAAGGAAAACTAAGATGAAGAAGATTATCATGGCTTTTGCCGCCATCGTCCTGTTGGGCAGTTGCGGCATATATAAGAAATACGAACGTCCCTCCGACCTTCCGGTGGAAAACCTCTATCCCGCAGAACTGACACAGAGCGGCGAAGAAACCAATCTGGGGCAACTGCACTGGCGCGAGGTCTTTACCGACCCCCAGCTTCAGAAACTCATCGAGGAAGGACTCAGAGAGAACATCGACCTGAAAACCGCCTACCTGCGCATCCAACAGGCTGAGGCCACCCTGAGCAGCGCTCGTCTGGCCTACCTGCCCACCTTGGCTCTGGCTCCGCAGGGAACCATCACCAAGATAGAAGACATGGCGGCCACGCGTACTTATTCGTTGATGGCATCCGCCTCATGGCAACTTGATGTATTCGGCAGCCTGACCAATGCCAAGCGTCGCGCCAAGGCTTTGGTGGAAGCCAGCGAGGCTTATCGACAAGCCGTGGAAACGCAGGTTATTGCCGCCATCGCCCGCTCGTACTACACGCTGGTGCTTCTCGACGAGCAGTTGCGCGTATCCGTCGAAACGGAACGCATCTGGGGAGAGAATGTGCGTGTGATGAAAGCGTTGATGCAGGCCGGACAGTATAACGACGCCGCAGTGTCCAGCAGCGAAGCGAATCACGCGCAGATGCAAGCCTCCGTGCTGACGCTCCGCCAACAGATACTGGAAGCCGAAAACGCCCTGTCTTTGCTTCTCGGCGCAAGCACGCACGACAAGCAGCGCAACGGATTCGCACAGTGGACCCGTCCCGCATCGCTTTCCGTGGGCCTGCCCGTCAGTCTGCTGGCTCAGCGTCCCGACCTGAAGCGGGCCGAAGGCAATCTCGCGGCGGCATGGTACGCCACGGGTGCGGCACGATCGGCTTTCTATCCCAACATCTCGCTTACGGGCACAGGAGGATGGACCAATTCGCTGGGCGGTGTCATCGTCAATCCCGCACAGCTATTGCTTTCGGCCGTGGGAACATTGACACAACCCATTTGGCAGAACGGCAAACTCAGGGCACAGTTGCGCATCGCCAAAAGTCAGATGGAAGAAGCCTACCTGGCCTTTGTGCAGACGCTTCTGAATGCCGGCGCCGAGGTGAACAATCTCTATTCGCAGGTGCAGACTCACCGCATGCAATCGGCAATGTACGCTCAACGCACCGCCGCTTTGAAGCGTACCGTACGTGCTACGAGAATGTTGATGGAAAGTGCCTCGAGCAGCTATCTCGAAGTGCTCACCGCCGAACAGAATCTGCTCTCGGCCCAATTAGCCGAACTGACGAACAGCTATAACGAGATTTCCTCCACCATTTCCCTCTACCAGGCTCTCGGCGGCGGAGCAGACGCCGGCGGC
>JBHAEN010000223.1:0-11090 GCA_041855645.1 Bacteroides sp.
GGGGAACGTTCCGTACTTGTTGCTGGCCCCGAAGCGGGAAGAACCGTCGCGGCGCACGGTGGCCTGTATCATGTAGCGTTCGTCGTAATTGTAGCCGAAGCGTCCGAACAAGGAGGAAAGTCGGTGTTCCACGTATGGGCTTCCGCTTACGCCGACCAGACTTTTTACGCCGACGATGTTGCCTTTGGCGTCGACCTCCGTTTCAAAGTTGCCGCCGCCGGTGTAGTCCGGATAAGGCTTGTTGATGTTAATCAGGTTCCGGTGGGAGGCCGTCACGCGGTCGCCGTAGAACCTCAGGGCCGACTGTCCGAGAACGACGCCGAAAGCGTGTTTGCCGAAAGTCTTGTCATACGTCAGCGTATTCTCTATCTGCCACGTGGTGTTGTTGCCTTTGTAGACGGAGGCCTCCGTGTAGTCGTTGGTGTTGTTGCCCGACAAGTACCATTTATGGATTCTGGCGCCGCTGTTGCCGAAGAAAGACTGTTCGGCGCTCCAGCTGAAGTGATATTTCAGGTTGTCCCAAAGCTGAAGATCCAGCGAGAACTTGGGCATGAACTTGTGTGCCCAGTTCTTGGTCGGGTTGCCCTGCATCATGGCAATGGGGTTATTCTGTTCGTTATACGAACCCAGAAAGCCGGGGCACCGTGTAAGGATTGCCGTCGGCATCCCTGTACAGCTCGTAAGCCGAATAGCGGTTTATCATGTCTTGCGCGATGCGGCCTCTCAATACGATGGGCAGGGTGGGGGCCAGATAAAGGGCCGAACCCAGCGGAGAGCCCCAAGTGGAATTGGCTTCGATCTCCGTGTTGTGCACACGCATGTAGGAGAGATTGGCGCCGAAGTCCAGTTTGTTCAGGAAATTGCGTTCTCCGGAGGCGTCGATCAGGGTAAAGGTGTTGTTGGAACGCAGGGTGAGGCGGTCGTAATTCGAGCGACCGTAGTTGCCGCCCACGATGCCGTCTTGCGTGAAATAGCCCAGAGAGAAATAGTAGTTCACCTTTTCGCCCGCTCCGCTGACCGACACGTCGTGTTGGGTGATGGGGGCGTTGTCGTTGAACAGGGCTTTCTGCCAGTCCGTGCCGAAACCCGTGACCTTGTCGCCGTTGGCGTCGGTTATGTGAAAAGGATCGGCCAGATTGGCCATTTCCGCGGGCAGACTTTGTTTGCCGTTGATGTATTTCTCGTTCATCAGCACGGCATAGTCCGCAGCTCCCGTCACGTCGCGATGCCGCCATGCGCTTTGCAGGCCGTAGGAGAAGTTGTAGTTGATCTGCGCTTTTCCGGCCTTGCCCTTTTTGGTGGTTACCAGAATCACGCCGTTGGCCGCGCGTGCTCCGTAGATGGCGCCCGAAGCCGCGTCTTTCAGGATCTCCATCGACTCGATGTCGCCGGGATTGACCGATTCCATCCCGTTCTGGTCGGTGGGCATGCCGTCGATGATGTAAAGAGGCTCGGAGTTGTTGATGGTTCCGATGCCGCGAATGCGGATCATCGACTTCGACCCCGGTTGTCCCGAAGAAGAGGTCACGTTGACCCCGGCGGCCATGCCCTTCAGGGCGTCGTCCGCGCGAAGGCGTGTTCGGCCCGAGAGGTCTTCGCCGCTCACTTTGGCAATCGAAGCCGTGACCACCGATTTTTTCTGTACGCCGTAGCCCACGACCACAACCTCGTCCAACGCCTTGGAGTCTTCGTGCAGCGATACGTCATAAACGCTCACGCCTTCTTTCACCGCGACATCCTCGGTTCTGTAACCGATGAAAGAAACGGAAAGGGTGGAGCCTTTGGGAACACTCAATGTCCACCGGCCGTCGAGGTCGGTGATTGTACCGATGGCGGCATTGCCTTTCACCACCACATTCACTCCGGGCAAAGGCTCGTTGCCCGCGACGCTTACCACTTTACCGCCGACCGTCACGTTCTGCGCGAAAACGGAAGTCGGAATAAAGCTCAGCAGAAATAATACCGATAATAACTTTTTCATAAGTTTTGCTAAATTAAGACTAACAATTCTCGTTTTTTGTCCGATTCCTGATTTGCCTTTGTCGACATCGGACAACGCAAACATAGGGCAAAAGCGGATAGGGACGTGTTAATCCGTGTATTTTTTACTACGTCAGTCTGGTTTTTCAATTACGCTGAAATTACGTCAGTTTATGATAAGGATTTGATAATCAGGTTTTGTATGATACTTCTTCAGAATACGCCACCGGGGTGTCCTCAAAACGTGCGTGCCGTGTCCGGGTTTCTTCGCCCGCGTGTAAACACTGTTTGACGAACGGGGCGCGTGCCGTTTTCTTCCCCGCCGCGACGCCTGAAAAACGGCGTGCCCGACGGCGGAATCAAGGGGCGATAACCTCGAAAGGTCATCGCCCGGAGCATGCGAGGTTTGACGGGGGGAGTGTTTTACAGACGGTTCTCCAGATAATCGGTGAGGTTGTCTTCCCTGTCCAGCCCGAACTTTTTGCGAAGGCGATAGCGGATGGTTTCCACGCCGCGCACGGAAAGGTTCAGCAGGGGCGCTATCTCTTTGGTGGAAAGGTTCATCTTCAGGTAGGCGCACATCATGCGCTCGTTGGCCGAGAGGCCCAGATGCCTGGCGTGCAGTCGTTTCATGAAGTTGTTGTGGATGAGGTCGAACTGGTCTTCGATGCGTTTCAGCACCTCGTCGCTCTGTATGTTGGCGTCTATCTTGCCGTTGATGAGTATGAGCTGCCGCTTTCCTTCGCGCGCGCCTTCGCCCTTGAGCATGGAAGACACTTTCATGATTTCCGACTTTATCTCGGTGAGCATCTCGTTCTTGCGCACGAAGTTGATCATCAGGTTGGCCATCTCCTGGCTCTTGTGCTTCAGGTCGTACTCCAGTTTCTCTTTTTCCAGCTGTATGATTTGCTTCTCCCGCCGGGCTTTTTCGGCTTCGTATTCTTTCTCCATCTCGTGCAGTTCCTTGTCTTTTTCCACGACGGCCTGTTGTTTCTTGCGTTTCACGCGGACGTCGTCCCAGCGGTAGACGCAGAGCAGGGCGAGAAACGTCAGCACCATGTAGCACACGTAAGCGGCTGCGCTGCGGTACCACGGAGGAAGCACGCGAAAGGCGATGGCGTCGGACGAGGTGCTGCCGTCGGGGAAAACGGCCTTTACCTCGAAAGTGTATTCCCCTTCGGAGAGGTTGCTGTATTCCTTGGTGCGCACGGCGGTGAAGTCGGACCAGCTGCCGTTGTTCAGGCGGTAGCGGAAGCGGACGTCGTCGCCCGTGGCGAAGAAGGGAAGGGCATACTCGAAACGAACGGAGTTCAGCGAATAGGCAATGACCGGAACGGGTTTCTTTCCGAGGAAATTGGCCGTGTAGACCAGCGAGTCTTTGGGGTAGGACAAGTACATGTTCTTTATGGACAAAGACCGGCCGTGGTCTTGCCGCTCTCTGGCGGCCGGGAGGCTGAAGAGGGCGAATCCCTTTTCGGTGGGAATCACCATGAGCGAGTCGGACAGGGGAATGACCGCTTCGTAGCCGGGCACAAGCTCCATGAGCGATTGCCTGATGGGGTTGATGCTTGTGTTCGCCCCTCTTTTGTACGTGCCCGGGTTGGCCATGCAGATTTCATGAGGGCTGAGGCTTATCAGCCGGTCGTGATGCTCCAGCAGTCGCAAGTAGGGAGAGGCGCCGTTCAGCAGGTTGTTCATGTCGGGCCAAGGCTCCATGATGTCTTTGTGAGGGTTGTGCTTGTAGACGCCCTGTGACGTGGCGAAGCAGACTTGACCTTTAATCTTGGCCACGTAGAAGTCATGCCCTGCCGGCAATCCGTCTTTGGTGTCGTATCTTCTTATCCCGAGAACCGCCCTCAGGTCTTTGTCCAGCTCCACGCGGGTCACGTGTTCCGTGCTGTATATCCAGATCACCCTTTCGCTCTCTTGCTCAAAAAGACGGCACGAGTCGTTCATTCCTTCTATTTTGCCGACGGCCTGCCATGTTCCGTTTTTCAGGGCAAGCAGGTAGAGGCCGTTGTACGTCCCGACGTACATCAGGTCGGCATGCCCCTGCACGAGTTGGCACGACCACGCGCCGGTGATGTCGGTGATGCGCTTTGCCGCGGTTCCCTCTATCCTGAAAATGCCTCGGTCGTGCAGGCAAAACAAGTCGCGCCCTATCCGGCAAAGGTTCCACACCTGTCCGCTGGATCCGTTGACCGGCCGGATGTCGGGCAAGGTGCCGTTCATCTTCACGGGATAAGACGTGTAATACAAGCCCCGGTTGGTGCCCAGATAAAGATAACCGCCTTGCCCGACGGCGGCCGTGTATCCCGTTCCGTAGGCGTGAGGATAAGAGTAGAGGTTCGTGAATGGCGAGCTGAGACAAACGTAGTCGATGCCGCTGTCGAGTCCGGCCCAAAGGTTCCCGACGGCGTCGAAAGAAACGGAGAGCACCGTGTTGTTCCGCAAGCCGTTGTTCTCGTTGAAATAGCGCAGATCCATCGTTTCGCAATCAATCAGCAACAGTCCCTTGTGGATGGTTCCCAGTGCAATCTTGTTGTCTTTCCGGGTGACGCAGAACACCTCGTTCTCGCGCATGAATGCTTCGGCTCCGGTGACGAACTGTTCCATGACGCGCCCGTCGCAATAATACAGTCCGCTATATGCCGTGGCCACCAGAATGCCTTTCTTATAGGGGATTATTCCGCGTATGCGTTTGGAAGCCAAGGCGTCGGCGCCCTGCAAGGGGAAAAACGCATTGCCCACCATAAACCATACCCCTCTGTCAGTCCCGACATACAGAACGCCGTTCACCACGTTGGAGCAGTCTATCTTGGCATTCATCCCTACGGCCGTGTACTTCCCGTTCAGGTATCTCACCACGCGGTCGTCTCCCTGAAAATACAAAATGTTGTCGGCCTCGTGAATGCCCCACACGTTGCCCAGCAGGCGGACCTCGCTTGCCAGCGTGTCGGACATGCAGCGGTAGTTCAAAGACCCGTCGGCCCCCGGTTCGTAATAGCCGAATTCATTGATTCCTCCCGCGTAGATGCGCTTTTGAGCGGCCGAGGGCAGAACGGAACGTACCTCGGAGGCATTGTTCATGGGAAACACATTCCAGATGTTGCCGTCGAACTGCACCATGCCGTTCTTGTTGGCGAAATAAGTCCACTTCTCGTCATACGGGGCAATCTGCCACGTCTGTGTCCCTTTGCCGTAGGCACTCTTGTCGAAGTTGACGATGAAACTGTTCCAGCCGGAGGCGGCTCCCGTCCGGGGAAAAAGAAGAAGAAAAAGAAAGATGCCGTAGGATAAGGAAGAATTTCTCATGAGTATTCTGCTTACGGATTTATCCGGACAAAAGTAGCGTTTATTTTCAAGGTGTTTCCATGTGTCTTCATTTTTTACGGGTTTCCCGCATCGCTCACGGGGGAAGACACCGGTCGGCAAAAGCAGTGCCGGCCATCCCCCGCCGCACAGGCATCCGAAGCCCCGACCGCTGTCCGCTCTTCCGGATCGAGTCATAATGTCTTTTGCAAAAAAAGGAGAAAAAAGAGAAGACCGAATGTTTTTATTGCTACTTTTGTGGCATTCATCATAAGAGAGACGTCGCCCGGGCGACCGAACAACGCAATGAAGAACCATCCGATCATCGTCACATCCATGTTCATGTGTACCATGACCCTTAGGGGTTGAGGTATAAGTACGGTGTATCTGCGCGATTCACGCTTGCACGGGCAAGCAAAATTCAAACATTCTTTTTCTAACTTCACGGAACATCCTCGCGGACTCTGCGCATGAGGATGCCGGACAAATCCATACCACGTTCATGAAAGTAATGAAATTCGGCGGCACGTCCGTCGGCTCCGTCAACAGTATTTTAAGTGTAAAAAAGATAGTCGAATCGGCCGGCGAACCGGTCATTGTCGTCGTGTCGGCCCTCGGCGGAATCACCGACAAGCTGATACAAACCTCCAAGACGGCCGCGGAGGGCAACCCCGCCTACGAAGGCGATTTCCGCGAGATTGTGAGCCGCCATGTCGAAATGGTCGGTGAAGTCATTCCCGCCGGCAAAGGCCGGGACGAACTGCTGAAGGGCATCGGCGATCTGCTCAACGAGTTGAAAGACATCTTTCAGGGCATCTATCTCATCAAAGACCTCTCGTCCAAAACCTCCGACACCATCGTCAGCTACGGCGAACGCCTCTCGTCGCTCATCGTGGCCGAACTCATCGAAAACGCTTGCCGCTACGATGCGCGCTCGTTCATTAAGACGGAGAAGAAGCACAACAAACACATCCTCGACGCCGAACTCACGAATCGCCTCGTGAAGGAGTGCTTCCGTTCGCTGCCGCAGGTGGCCATCGTGCCCGGATTCATCGCGTCGGACAAGCAGACGGGCGACGTCACGAACCTCGGACGCGGCGGATCGGACTATACGGCAGCCATCATCGCCGCCGCGCTCGAAACCGACAGTCTGGAGATATGGACGGATGTCGACGGTTTCATGACGGCCGACCCGCGTGTCATCTCCGGAGCCTATACCATTTCGGAACTGAGTTATGTCGAAGCCATGGAGCTGTGCAACTTCGGCGCGAAGGTGGTCTATCCGCCCACCATCTATCCCGTTTGTCACAAGAACATTCCCATCCTGATCAAGAACACGTTCAATCCCGAAGGCCGCGGAACCATCATCACGCAACACGCCTCGAAGGAGCACGGAAAAGCCATCAAAGGCATATCTTCCATCAACGACACGAGCCTCATCACGGTACAGGGGCTGGGCATGGTCGGAGTCATCGGCGTGAACTACCGCATCTTCAAGGCTCTGGCCAAGAACGGCATCAGCGTTTTCCTCGTCTCTCAGGCCTCTTCGGAGAACAGCACCTCGATCGGGGTTCGTGCGGCAGACGCCGACCTTGCCTGCGAAGTGTTGAATGAGGAGTTCGCCAAGGAAATCGAAATGGGAGAAATCTTCCCCATGCAGGCCGAACGCGGGCTGGCCACCGTGGCCATCGTCGGCGAAAACATGAAACACACGCCGGGCATCGCGGGCAAGCTCTTCGGCACGCTGGGGCGCAACGGCATCAACGTCATAGCCTGTGCTCAGGGGGCGTCGGAAACGAACATCTCGTTTGTGGTCGATGCCGGTTCGTTGCGCAAGTCGCTGAACGTCATTCACGACTCCTTCTTCCTTTCGGAATACAAAGTGCTCAACCTCTTCATCTGCGGCGTGGGCACGGTGGGCGGAAGCCTGATCGAACAGATTGCCTCGCAACAGCGCAAGCTCATGGACGAAAACGGATTGAAACTTCACGTGGTGGGCGTCATCGATGCGTCGAAGTCGGTGTTCAGCCGCGAGGGCGTCAACCTCCGCGCCTTCCGCGAAGAACTGCGGCTCAGCGAGAAAGGCAGCAGCCTGCAAACCATCCGCGAAGAAGTGATCGGGATGAACATTTTCAATTCCGTTTTCGTGGATTGCACGGCGAGCGGGGAAATCGCGTCGCTCTACAAAGACCTGTTGAGTCACAACATCTCGGTCGTGGCAGCCAATAAGATTGCCGCCTCATCGGCCTACGAGGACTATCGCGAACTCAAGACCATAGCCCGCCAGCGCGGGGTGAAGTTCCTCTTTGAAACGAACGTCGGGGCCGGTCTGCCCATCATCAACACCATCAACGACCTCATTCACAGCGGCGACAAGATTCTGAAGATAGAAGCCGTGCTCTCGGGCACGCTGAACTACATCTTCAACAAGATCAGCGCCGACACGCCTTTCAGCCGTACCATACGCATGGCGCAGGAAGAACGCTATTCCGAACCCGACCCGCGCATCGACCTCAGCGGAAAAGACGTCATCCGCAAGTTGGTGATTCTGGCGCGCGAGGCCGGCTACCGGATCGAACAGGAAGATGTCCGTGCCGATTTGTTCGTCCCCGACTCGTTCTTTACCGGCACGCTCGAAGAGTTCTGGAAGCTGGTTCCCGCACTCGACGACGATTTCGAGCGCCGTCGGCGCGTGCTCGAACAGGAGAACAAACACTGGCGTTTCGTGGCCTGCTTCGAGAACGGGCAAGGCTCGGTGGGGCTGCGCGAGGTTCCTTCGTCTCATCCGTTCTACGGTCTGGAAGGCAGCAACAACATCATCCTCCTCACCACGGAACGGTATAAAGAATATCCGCTCCTGATTCAGGGATACGGGGCCGGAGCCGGCGTGACGGCGGCGGGCGTATTTGCCGACATCATGAGCATTGCCAACGTGTAAAACAAGACGCCGATGAAGCATCTCATCATTTTGGGCGACGGCATGGCCGATTGGCCCGTGCTCGCACTCGGCGGGAAAACCCTGCTGCAACATGCCCGTACGCCTCACATGGACGAGCTGGCCCGTCTGGGGCGTAACGGACGGATGAAGACCGTCCCCGAAGGCTATCATCCCGGCAGCGAAGTGGCCAACATGGCCGTGCTGGGCTATGACCTGCCCACCGTCTACGAGGGGCGCGGCGTGCTCGAAGCGGCCTCCATGGGCGTCGAACTGATGCCCGGAGAGATGGCGATGCGCTGCAACCTTGTCTGTGTGGAGGGCGATGTGCTGAAGAACCACTCTTCGGGACATATCTCCACCGAAGAAGCCCGCGTGCTCATCGAGTTTCTTCAGGAACATTTGGGCACGGAGCGCGTGCGGTTTCACACCGGGGTGCAATATCGCCACCTGCTCGTCATCAAGGGCGGAAACAAGGCCGTCGGGTGCACACCGCCTCACGACGTCCCGCTCCGTCCCTTCCGTCCGCTGATGGTCAAACCCTTGGAAAGCGAGGCGGTCGAGACGGCCTCGCTCCTCAACGGACTCATCGAACGCTCGCAGGAACTCTTGGCCTCCCATCCGCTGAACCTCAAACGCAGGGCGGAGGGCAAAGACCCTGCCAACAGCATCTGGCCGTGGAGCCCCGGCTATCGTCCGAAGATGTCGCCGCTCTCCGAAATCTTTCCCCGCATCCGGAAGGGGGCGGTCATATCGGCCGTCGATTTGATCAACGGCATCGGGGCCTACGCCGGCCTGCGCCGCATCGCGGTCGAGGGTGCAACGGGGCTTTACACCACCAGCTACGAGAACAAGGCCGCCGCGGCATTGGAGGCGTTGAAGACCGACGATTTCGTCTATCTGCACATCGAAGCCAGCGACGAGGCCGGACACGAAGGCGATGTGCCGCTGAAGCTCCGCACCATCGAAGACCTCGACCGGAGGCTCGTGGGCCCCATATACGAAGCCCTGAAGCATGCCCCCGAACCCGTGGCCATAGCCATCCTCCCCGACCACCCCACGCCCTGCGAACTCCGCACGCACACGGACGAACCGATTCCCTTCCTCATCTGGCATCCGGGCATCGAAGCCGACGAAGTGCAGACCTTCGACGAGGAGGCCGCCCTCGGCGGAAGCTACGGACTGCTCGAGGGCGACGGATTCATCCGCGCCTTGCTCTCCGTGGGCGACAAGCCCTGACGCCGTCGCCCGTTCCACGATTCATCACTCTCACCACTCATAACCCATCACTGAAATGCAGTATTACAGTACCATCAAACAAGCTCCCCTCGCCACACTGGAGGAGGCCGTCGTGAAAGGTTTGGCGGCCGACCGCGGACTGTTCATGCCCATGATGCTCAATCCGTTGCCGGCGGAGTTCTACGAAAGTCTGCCTGCGCTGACCTTCAGGCAGATTGCTTTCCGCGTGGCCGAATCGTTCTTCGGAGACGACGTGCCCGAAGAAGAACTGGGACGAATCGTGTTCGACACGCTGAAATTCGACACGCCGCTCGTGCCCGTGACCGACGGCATCCATGCGCTCGAACTGTTTCACGGGCCCACGCTCGCCTTCAAGGACGTGGGCGCACGCTTCATGGCCCGGCTGCTCGGCTATTTCCTTCGGAAGAAATCGCTTCCCGGGGTGCACGTTCTCGTGGCCACGTCGGGCGATACGGGCAGCGCGGTGGCGAATGGCTTTCTCGGCGTTCCGGGCATTGCCGTGCATGTGCTCTACCCGAAAGGGAAGGTGAGCGACGTGCAGGAGAAACAATTCGCCACCCTGCAACAGAACATAACCGCCCTTGAGGTGGACGGTACGTTCGACGATTGTCAGGCACTCGTCAAGGCGGCTTTTCTCGACGAAACGCTGAACGAGCGGCTTTCGCTCACGTCGGCCAATTCCATCAACGTGGCGCGTTTCCTTCCGCAGGCCTTCTATTACTTCCATGCCTACGCCCAACTTCGCCGGCGGGGCGAGGAAGGCGAAGTGGTGATGAGCGTGCCCAGCGGCAACCTCGGCAACCTCACGGCGGGTCTTGTGGCCAAGAAGATGGGGCTTCCCGTGAAGCGTTTCATTGCGGCGAACAACCGTAACGACGTCTTCAGCGAGTATCTGCTCACGGGCGAATACGCCCCGCGTCCCTCCGTGCCCACGATGGCCAACGCCATGGACGTGGGCGACCCCAGCAATTTCGCCCGCATTCTCGACCTCTACGGCGGAGACCATTCGCTCATCCGTGCCGACATCGGCGGAGCCGCATACACCGACGAGGAGATTGCACGGACGGTGGCCGAAGTCCGTCGTCGACACGGCTACCTGCTCGATCCGCACGGTGCCTGTGCCTACCGTGCCCTGAGCGAACAGTTGCGTCCCGGCGAAACGGGAATATTCCTCGAAACGGCCCATCCCGCCAAGTTCGTCGACCGGGTGGAACCCATCGTCGGCGAGAGAATCGAACTTCCCGAAAGATTGGCGGAATTTGTGCAACGCCCCAAACAGACGGTCCCGATGACCAAGGACTTTGCCGATTTCAAGACTTATCTCCTCGGCTTGTAGGGCGGGGGGGGGATTCCATCCTTTTGCGGCACTCCCCGGCGGAGGCCGAACCGAAAACTTCCGTTTCGGTTCGGCCTCTTTTTATTGGTCTTTCCCGACAACCGAAAATCGCCCCGGGCGCACGCACCCCCGCACGAACAGGTGTTTCGTAAAACTTTTTCTAAAATCGGTTTCGGAGCCGGCCGGGCTTTCGACCCTCTCGAAAACCCCTTCCCATGGGGCTTTCCGAAATGCGTGCACTTGACGTCCGAAATGCACCCACCTGAC
>JBHAEN010000224.1:0-7535 GCA_041855645.1 Bacteroides sp.
ATTATCACTTAGAAAAATTCGATGCTAATGGTAATTTTATAGGACCTGATGAACAAGTGTTAAAGCAAGGGGGTGTAAATCATTATGATAATAGATGTTTATAAGAATATTCTAACTATATCTATAAAAGAAACATATATAGATCAATTTTATAATTTGTTTGAAAAAAATAGTAGTTTTATTTCAGACAATGGAGTGAAATTACAGTTTTTGTATTGTGAAAAATCTGAAATAATTATAGAAGATAATCTTGTATCTATCTTTATGGATTTGGCTAAATTTGATATTATAGCGGGGTTATTTAAGCGATATTTAAATAGTGATAGGAAATTTCCACTAGATATTTCTTTAGAACAATTGGGTTTTTCCATTGAATCAAATGCAATAGAAGATGTTGTTTTTGAATGCGGACAGTTTAATGATGATTAAATTTACTATTAATCTATATAGACTGCTGATGAGCAAGGCAATAAAGTTTGGGAGTGAGAAGTTGATATTTACGGAAAAGTTAGAAAAGAAACCAAAGAATCCGCTAACTTTGTACCGATTCGCTACATCTGCCTATGATAGTCAAAACCATACTCGATACGGACTTGTACAAGTTTACAACGTCGTACGCATACATCAAATTGTTTCCCACAGCAATGGGAACGTTCAGCTTTAAAGACAGGAACGATACGGCCTACACGGATGAATTTCTGACCGTGTTACGCTCCGAAATCGCCGAATTGGCCACCGTACGGCTGCATGACGACGAGCTGGAATACATGACCAAGAATTGCCGCTTTCTGCCACGCGTGTATTGGGAGTGGCTGTCTTCTTTCCGTTTCGACCCGGATAAAATACGGATCTCGCTCGACGAAGAAAAGCATCTGCACATCGAAGTGACCGACTATCTGTATAAAGCCACGTTGTATGAAGTGCCGCTGCTGGCCATCGTTTCGCAGGTTCGAAACGCTTATCTGGGCTATCGTGCCGACTGGGAAAAGATTCTCGAAAAACTTTCGCATAAAGTGCAGCTCTCCAACGCCAACCGGCTGCCTTTCTCGGAATTCGGTACGCGCCGGCGTTTCTCCACCGAGGTGCAGGAGGCCGTGATCGGTTATCTGCACGAGCATTCCCAATATTGTACGGGGACATCGAATTGCCATTTCGGCCGCATGTTCGGCATGAGAATGCTGGGCACGCATCCTCACGAGTGGTTCATGTTTCATGGGGCGCAGTTTGGCTACAAACACGCCAATTATATGGCTTTGGAGAATTGGGTCAACGTCTACGACGGCGATTTGGGCATTGCCCTTTCGGACACTTACACCTCGAAAATCTTCCTGAACAATTTCAGTCGCAAGCAGGCGAAATTGTTCGATGGCGTGCGTTGCGATTCGGGCGATGAACTGGAATTTGTCGACAGCCTCACGGCCCGTTATCGGGAATTGGGCATCGACCCGACGACAAAGACCATCATATTCAGCAATGCGCTCGATTTTGAGAAGGCCATCGATATCATGAAATATTGCGAAGGCAAGATACGGTGCGTGTTCGGCATCGGTACGAACCTGACGAACGATACCGGCTTCCGTCCTTCGAACATTGTGATGAAGCTGAGTCGATGCAAGATGAATGTCAATCAGGCGTGGAGAGAATGTGTCAAATTGTCGGACGATCCGGGCAAGCACGTCGGTAGCGAGGCCGAGGTGGCCGCCTGCCTGTATGAGATTAACTATGCCTCGCCCGATTAAGACATGCACTCCCGGTAGAAGTCGAGCATTTCGAAGATTTCCTGCTTATCCGCCGTTTGATTGATGCGGATGTCGCCCACGTCGGCCAGCAAGGTGAAGTTGATTTTGTCCGATGTGTTCTTCTTGTCGTGCGTCATGTAGGTGTAAAGCTGTTCATACTGTTCGCAATCGAAAGCGAGCGTTCCGTAATGTTCGCGAATGAAGCGAAGGGTTTGGTACATCTTGTCTTTCGGAAATCCCGTGCGCAGGTACGACAGGTAGAGTTCGCACACCATCCCCCAAGCCACCGCGTAACCGTGCAGTACGGGGCGTCCTTCCGCCAACGCGAAGCTCTCGAAGGCGTGTCCCACGGTGTGTCCCAGATTCAGTGCTTTGCGAATGCCGTGCTCCAGCGGGTCTTGTGCCACGATGTTCTCTTTGATCTGCACGGAAAGTCCTACCGATTTTTTCAATTCTTCGTAGTCAATGCGTCCCATGTCGAAGCGGAGAAGTTCCGCCCAGTGCGCCGTGTCGCTGATAAGAGCGTGTTTCAGCATCTCGGCATAGCCCGACAACAGATTCGGCAAATCGAGACTACGCAGAAATTCCGTGTCGATGAGCACATGGCGGGCAGGTGCGAATGTGCCGATTTCGTTTTTCAGTCCGTTGAAGTTGATGCCTGTTTTTCCGCCCACGGCGGCGTCGACCATGGCCAGCAACGTGGTGGGGATGTTCAGGAAGTCGATGCCGCGTTTGAAAGTCGATGCCGCAAATCCTCCCAAGTCGGTCACCATGCCTCCCCCCAAGTTGATGAGTAGCGAACGGCGGGTGGCTCCTTTCGAGCTGAGGGCCGTCCATACGGCAATCAGGGTTTCGGACGTTTTGTGCACATCGCCTGCGCCGATGCGGATTTCGACGGCCTCGGCCAGTGCCGGAATATCTTTCAGTAACGGAAGACAATGCCGGTGAGTATGCTCGTCGGTAAGCAGGAACAAACGGTCGTGCGGACAAGAGGAAAGAACTTGGGCCAAATCGGTGGCGAATGTCCGGCAAAGGACAACTTCTTGTGGTTTCATGACGGGAAAAATAAAGTTTCTGCCGCAAAAGTACACAAATTGAGACGAAATCCTTACTATAAATGAACAGGAAACGCCCCGATGATAGATGTTTTCATTTTATTGGCGTATTTTTGTGTCGTCACATTTTAATCTTTTCGCCTTATGAAAGCATTGTTCCCACCCTACTGCCGTCCCTTGGGCTACGGCGTGTTGTTGTTTGCCATCTTGTTGTTTTTCGTTTTGTTGAGCGTGGGCGTAATCACCGACGGCAACTTGTTGTTCTATAAAGAATGCACCAAGATTCTTTTGATGTGCGGTTGCTTGCTCATCCTTTTTGCTTACACTGCGAACGAAAATCATGAAACGGAAGAAATACGCAATAAAGCCGGCCGCAACGCGATTTTTCTGACCTGCCTGTTCTTGTTCGGCAGCATGGCTTGGCGGGTTATGCAGGGAGATGTCGTCCGTACCGATACGTCCTCTTTTCTTACGTTTCTCATCATTCAGGTGCTTTGTCTGGAGTTTGGCCTTAAAAAGAAGATAGCCGATCAACTGTTTCGCAAAAAGTGAGCGGCGGATAAAAAATGCCGGGCTTCGTTAAACCTTTTGTGTCATGGGTAGTCCAACTTACGATGTTATTTAAAAATCTGCCTATGAAGAGAATTTTTGCCGGAGCGCTCTTGAGTCTGCTCTGTGCCTCTGCCGTGTTTGCTCAGGAGAAGATAATCGCCGTTTCGGGTCGGTTGGTCGAATCGGGAAGCAAAGAGCCTGTCGTGCAGGCCACCGTTCAGTTATTGTCTCTGCCCGATAGTGCATACGCTGCCGGCATTGCGAGCAACAACCAGGGCTACTTCACTTTGCCCAGAGTCAAAGCGGGAAAATACGTGCTTAAAATCTCCTACATCGGCTATCAAACCAAACTGATGGCTTTGCAGCTTTCGGCCTCCGAACGCGAGAAACAAGTGGGAATCATAAGCGTCGATCCCGATGCAGTTCTGCTGAAAGAAGCGGTAGTCACGGCCGAAGCCCCTCAGGTGACCATGCGCGAGGATACGGTAGAGTTCAATTCTACGGCTTTCCGCACCCACGAAGGCGCAATGTTGGAAGAATTGGTGAAGAAACTTCCCGGAGCGGAAATCGACAGCGAGGGGAATGTAACCATCAACGGCAAAGAGATCAAAAAGATCATGGTCGAGGGCAAGGAGTTTTTCGGAGGTGACGTGAAAACAGGATTGAAGAATCTTCCGGCCAACATGATCGAGAAGTTGAAGACTTACGATAAAAAATCCGATTTGGCGCGCATCACCGGTATCGACGACGGGGAAGAAGAAACCGTGCTCGATCTCAAGGTCAAGAAAGGAATGAATCAGGGATGGTTCGGCAACGCCGATGTGGCTGTGGGAACCGAGCGACGCTATTCGAGCAACCTGATGTTGAACCGATTTGTCGATCATTCTCAATTTTCATTGATTGCTTCGGCCAATAACGTCAATGACCAGGGCTTCTCGGGTGGGGGAGGAGGGCCGAGGTTTCGCAACAATAACGGTCTCACGGCCAAAAAAACAATCGGAGTGAACTTTGCCACGGAAACGGAAAAACTCGACATGGGAGGCAGTGCCCGTTACAATTACAGCGATCGTGACGCGGTGTCGAGGAGTTATTCGGAACGTTTCCTGCAACAGCGGAACGCTTATTCCAACTCCAACGGATCCAACCGGAATAAAAGTAATGACTTCAATGCCGAATTTCGCATCGAATGGAAGCCCGATACGCTGACCAATCTCATTTTTCATCCCGAATTTTCGTATGGCGATACGAATAACGGTTCTCTGTCTCAATCAGGTTCATTCAATGGAGATCCGTTCAACTATGTGCCCGATCCGAATGCATATTTGGATTTGGACCATCTGGCAGGCATTGTCGACCCCTTGAAAGACATACGGGTCAATGCTTCGAACCAGCGTTCCCTGTCGGAAGGAAAAAACCTTTCGGCCAATGCCACTCTGCAATTCAATCGCAGGCTGAGTTCCAACGGACGTAACATTACGTTCAGGGCAAGAGGCGGATATGGAGATACGGAAAACGAATCGTATCTTGCTTCGCTCACTCATTACTATCAACTCAAAAGTATGGTCGATGTCGGGCAAGACTCGTTGCTCTTCCGCCGTCAGTATATCCATACGCCCACGCAGAATCATAACTATTCTTTGCAACTCACGTATAGCGAACCCATTGCCCGAGGCACTTTCTTACAGTTCAGCTACCAGTTTCAGTATCGCAACAACTGGAGTGATCGCAGAACATATGATCTTAACCGGTTCAACACGTGGATTCCGGGGGATCCGCTCCCGATCGGAATCGAGTCGAACTACGTGGATAGCCTGAGTAAAAAGGCTACTTATCGTTATTACAATCATGAAACCATGGCAGGATTGCGTTTTGTCCGGTCGAATACGCAACTTAACGTCGGACTCTCGTTGCAACCCCAGAACTCCCGATTGGATTATAAGATGGGGGCCGTGGACACGGTGGTGAAACGTTCGGTGGTGAACTTCTCGCCCAATGTGGAATTGCGCATTCGTTTTTCCAATACCAGTCAACTGCGTTTTACCTATCGCGGTCGGGCCTCGCAACCGAGTATGGAGAATCTCATCCCCAACCCCGACAACTCCAATCCGCTGAATATCCGTATGGGGAATCCCGGATTGAAACCTTCGTTTACGCATCAGATCCGCGGATTCTACAACACGTATCAGCCCGAGCAACAAAGAGGATTCATGTCGCACATCAATTTCTCCGTACTGCAAAACAGCATCAGTAGCGTTACCCGCTATAATTATGAGAATGGCGGACTCATAACCCGGCCTGAAAATGTGAACGGCAACTGGAACGCGTTTGCCATGGTAGGTTTCAACACGGCGCTGAAGGACAAAAGGTTTACGATAAACTCTTTCTCCCGAGGGAATTATAACCATACGGTTTCCTACTTATATAGTGAACTGACGAAGGACAACGATAGAAACCGGAGTACCCAACTCACGCTGGCCGAAAACCTGTCGGGTTCTTTTCGTAACGACTGGTTCGAGTTCTCCCTCAACGGCTCGTTGGAATACACTTCCGAACGTAACCGGCTTCGCCCCACGAACAATCAGCAACCCTATACCTACGGTTACGGTTGCAGTACGAACATTACTCTGCCTTGGAACATGTCTCTTTCCACCAACATCATGAACAACGTGCGCAGAGGCTATCGCGATGCCAGCATGAACCGTAACGAAGTGGTGTGGAATGCGCAGATAGCACAAAGTTTTCTCAAGGGAAATGCAGCCACCGTCACCTTCGAACTGTATGATATTTTGCGTCAGCAGACTAATATCAGTCGGTCATTGAGTGCCGATTTGCGGTCGGTGTCGGAATATAACGGCATCACAAGCTACGGTATGATTCGCTTTACCTATCAACTGAACTTGTTCGGTTCCAAAGAAGCACGCAGTAAGATGCAGGAAAGGAATCCGTGGTCTCGTGGCGGTTTCCGTCCGGGAGGAGAACGCAGAAGCGGCAATCCGCATCGTTTCTGATAAACACCCTCCCGCGGGGGAACGTCTTGTCCCTTGGCGGAGTCTGCCTAAACGAAAAGCCATCCCCGGCTCAGGAAATGAGCGAGGGGATGGCTTTTCGTTTGATGTCGCGCAGATAAAGAAGTTTACAGGGAGAACTTATATCCTGCGGTGAATTGGAACACGTTATGCGTACTTGAATAGCCGGGCCTGTGGATAGCTTTTGTCACACCAAGGTTGGCGCGTGCGTCGAATACCAATTGATGATATTGGTAAGAAATGCCTAACGGGATGGAAAGAACCATTGTTTCCATCTTTACATCGTTGATTTCGCTATTAAGAAACGCTTGATCCAAGTCTACTTCTACCGTGGAACCATTGACTTTGACTTTGGCTTTGTCATTGACGAGGAAGCCCGGTTGAAAGCCGGCTTTCAAGGCCAGGCCTTTGGCGATGTAGAAGTTGGCAAGCATCGGCACGTTGACATAATCCATCTTTACCGTACAACTGGCATCGGCGATGTATCCCTTAATGCCTTGTTGCGAATAATGAACACCGCCGGTGAGCGAGAAAAATCGGGTGGGACGGAATTCGGCTTCCCCGCCAAGGACAAAGGCGATTCTGGGATCGGAGCCTTCTGAGTCGGTCATGGTTCCGATGTTTAATCCCGCTTTGGGTTGAAGACTCCAACGGCCGGTGTTTCGTTGTGCGTACATGCCGACCGATGTCATTATCAGTGCGGCGAGAACAATGATTTTTTTCATGTGAATAAAATAGTTTGTAGTTAATAAATACAGGTATGACTTAAGTTTCTTCGGTGAAAGACGAAATGATATGCGGGGTGATTCATGGCGGTGATTTGCGGTGTGTTCATGAGGATTTTGCGTTAAATAAAAGCAAAGTTACAAAAAGTTTCCATACGACAAGTGCCCTTCGTTTGCTTTTTTGTGCATGGCAGACAGTCGCAACAGAACGGCCGCGTCAAAATCCGAGAGGCATTCTCGGTCGGCAAGTATCGAGAGACGCCTCGAAGATTTGCTCCGTGATGAATGTTAATGATGACGCCATTCTGATTATCAGTGTGTTTTATTGCATCGGAGGCCTTTCCCCGGTGAAGAGAACAAGGGTTTCGTGCGCACAAAATTATTCGTTTGCCTGCACCCAAACGAAAAAGCGGGTGTGCCCAAACGAAAAAACGGGTG
>JBHAEN010000225.1:0-7541 GCA_041855645.1 Bacteroides sp.
GATCGATCTTCAGGAGGCCACCCGCGTTCTGTACGAGTCGCTGGGTGAAGAAGACTCTAAAAAAGCTTTTGTGCACTATCCCGCGGGCAGTTTTCCCGGACAGACGCAGGCTCTTGCTGACAACACCCATTTCAATCCTTATGGAGCGTATCAGATAGCCCGCTGTGTCGTCGAAGGAGTGAAGACAGCCTTGCCCGAATTAGCCCGACACCTGAAAATGAATGTGAAATACGATCCCGCTCACCTCGACCGTCCCGAAACGTTTGATTGGAACGCTTCGCCTTTCACGGAAACGGATAAGCCGGATGGAAACTGATTGCTTATGAATACAATAAACCCGATTTTCCTGTCATTCATCCTGCTGCTTCTTGCCGCTTGCGGCAAGACAAGGCAACAAGACTCGGCCGCTTTTGAATGGGGAATTTCCTTCCCCCGGCCCGATTTGTCGTGGGCCGACGGAGTGGGAAGCCGAGAATTGCCGCCCGAAACGCAACCGTTCAGGGTGAACGATTACGGAGCGGTTCCCGACGACACGCATCTCAGCACCGAAGCCATTCAACGGACCATCGACCGTTGCGCCGAACAGGGCGGGGGAGTGGTGACCTTTCGCCCCGGCTGTTACCTGACGGGTGCGCTTTTCGTGAAGAGCGGAGTTAACTTGCGACTGGATAAAGGTGTAACGCTGCTGGCTTCAACCGACCTGAACCATTATCCGGAGTTTCGTTCGCGCATAGCCGGGATAGAGATGACATGGCCTTCGGCCGTCATCAACGTGGTGGGACAACACAGAGCGTCCGTGACCGGCGAAGGAACGATAGATTGTCGAGGAGAAGTGTTCTGGAACAAATATCGTGCGATGCGGAAAGCATACGAACAGGAAGGGCTTCGATGGATTGTGGATTACGACTGCAAGCGGGTAAGGGGAGTACTCGTGGAAAACAGCACGGACATAACCCTTAGCGGCTTTACACTGAAGCGGACGGGATTCTGGGCTTGTCATCTGCTCTATTCCGATCATTGCACGGTCGACGGGTTGATTATAGCCAATAACATCGGCGGATATGGCCCCAGTACCGACGGCATCGACATCGATTCTTCTACGAACATCCTTATTCAACATTGCGATATTGACTGCAACGATGACAATATCTGCATCAAATCGGGGCGCGATGCCGACGGCTTGCGTGTTAACCGCCCGACCGAAAATGTCGTGGTGCGCCGCTGCATCGCCCGCAAAGGAGCCGGATTGCTGACGTGCGGGAGTGAAACGTCGGGCGGCATACGCAACGTTTTGGCTTATGACCTGAAAGCGTTCGGCACAGCGGCCGTCTTGCGGCTGAAGAGCGCGATGAATCGCGGCGGAACGGTGGAAAATATTTATATGACCCGTGTCGAGGCCGACAGCGTCCGTCAGGTATTGTCCGCCGAACTGAACTGGAATCCGAGTTATAGCTACAGTACGCTGCCCAAAGCTTATGAAGGCAAAGAAATCCCCGAACACTGGAAGGTGCTTCTCACGCCTGTGCAACCTGTCGAGAGGGGTTATCCCCGTTTTCGGAACGTCTGTCTTTCTCAGGTCGAAGTGTCGAACGGACAGGAATGTATATCCGCTTCGGGCCGGGACGACTCGTTGCGTCTGGAAAACTTCTGCCTCTACGGCATTCGCGCACAAGTCCGCGAGGCCGGGCGCATCCGCTACACCAAAAACTTTAAGTGGCAGGAAAGCGTATTGGAGATTCCTCAAGGTCGAATATTAACTTTGGAACATAATGAAAACAGTGACATCCGTATCCGTTACATGGATCATACTGCTGGCAAGCCTCTTGATGGCGGCCATGCCCGATAGCACGCGGGCGCAAACACCGAAACCTCCCGTGGGAACCTTTCGTTTAGGCATCATGGGCAAGGGCGATGTCGACCGATGGTTCGCCGGAGCGGAGAGGGTGGAAGGGCTCGTTTTCCGCACAAAGACTCTTCCCGATACGCGGGGAATCATTCTTGAAGTAAGCGTTGTTCAGGCTTCCGCAACCGATACGCTTTGCTGGAGCTTCGGCGATTGTTTGCCCGATGCCGACGTCAATGTTTACAGCGTCGAGGGGCAAGCCTTCACGTGTTACTACGGCGAGAGCATGAAGTTGCGTACGCTTCAGGTGCTGACACCCACCGACGACATCCGTCTGAGCGATGGCCGTCGGAACGCTACGCCCCGGCAGCTGTATGCATCGGGCAAGCGGACGGAGCGTCCTCTTTTGGCCGGGCGATGCCCGCTTCGGCAGGGCGATAAACTCTATTTCTGTTTTTACGAACAGAATGATAAGGCCGACTACAATTATTTTCTGTTACCCGAACTCTTTGCACGCATCCGATAAAATGAAAAAACAAGCATTCATCTATGGCCTGTTAAGTTGTTGCACATGGCTTCAGGCCGCCGTTTATAACGTGAAAGACTTCGGCGCGAAAGCCGATGGGCAGACCATCGACTCGCCTGCCATCAACCGGGCCATCGAAGCCGCTTCGCCCGAAGGGGGCATGGTTTATCTGCCGGCGGGGGAATATGCCTGCTATTCCATCCGTTTGCGAAGTAACATTCATTTGTATCTGGAGCAAGGGGCACGCATCGTGGCGGCTTTCCCGAGCGCGACGGAAGGATACGATGCGGCGGAACCGAATCCTTTCGACCGTTATCAGGACTTCGGGCATAGCCATTGGAAAAATTCATTGATCTGGGGCATCGGTTTGGAAAACATAACCATCAGCGGTTACGGTCTGATTTACGGGAAGGGATTGACCCGGGAAGAAAGCCGTCTGCCCGGAGTGGGCAATAAAGCGATCGGTTTGCGCGAGTGCCGTAACGTAACGCTGAAAGATTTTTCCATGCTTCATTGCGGTCACTTTGCCTTGCTTGCCACGGGAGTGGAGCATTTAACCGTCAGCAACCTGAAGGTAGACACCAACCGTGACGGATTCGACATAGACTGCTGCCGCAATGTACGCATCAGCGGATGCAGCGTTAACTCGCCGTGGGACGACGCCATTGTACTCAAAGCCTCATACGCATTGGGACGCTTTCAAGACACGGAGAACGTGACGATCAGCGACTGTTACGTGAGCGGATACGACAAAGGAAGCGTGCTGGCCGGAACGTGGGAACTCGACGAACCTCAGGCGCCCGATCACGGTTATCGGACGGGGCGTATAAAGTTCGGAACGGAAAGCAGCGGGGGATTTCGCAACATTGCCATAACGAACTGCATCTTCGAGCATTGTCGGGGTCTGGCTTTGGAAACGGTGGATGGAGGACATCTGGAAGATGTTGTCATCAGCAACATAACCATGCGTCATATAGTCAATGCCCCCCTTTTCTTGCGGTTGGGCGCGCGGATGCGCAGTCCGGAGGGCACGCGACCGGGAAGCATGAAACGCATCCTGATCAGTGATGTGACCGTGTGGAATGCCGACAGCCGTTACGCTTCCATCTTGAGCGGCATTCCCGGATCATGTATCGAAGACGTGACATTCAGAAACATACATCTATATTATAAAGGCGGTTATTCGGCCGAAGACGGAAAGCGTATTCCTCCCGAAGAAGAAAAGACTTATCCGGAGCCGTGGATGTTCGGAACCATTCCGGCAAAAGGTTTTTACGTGAGGCACGCCCGTAACATCACCTTCGACAACGTGTGTTTTCATTTTGAGAAACCCGACGGACGCCCGCTCTTCGTGACCGACGACGCCGAAAATGTACTTTATCTCAATACACCCCGACAATGATGAACCTAAAAAATCGGATGATTGGCATCCTGCTGTGTTGTGCTGCCGCAGCCTCGGCTCAACCCTTGCAATGGCCGAAAGCGTCTCCCGAAGCGCGCCCCTCTTCGCGTTGGTGGTGGTTCGGCAACGCGGTGGACGGGAAGAACTTGACATATAACCTCGAGGAATATGCCCGTGTCGGTTGGGGAGCTTTGGAGATCACTCCCATTTACGGAGTTCAGGGAAACGAGAAGAATGAAATTCCTTTCCTCTCGCCCCGATGGGCGGACATGTTGAAACACACCCTGAACGAAGCCCGGCGAGTGGGCTTGGAAATAGATATGAATACCGGTACGGGCTGGCCTTTCGGAGGTCCCGAAGTCGACATTCGCGATGCTGCCGCTTGTGCTCTTTTCCTGTCTTACGAACTTGAGGGAGGAAAGGCGGTGGGATTGAACATCGGCGTGACGGACGAAAAGCAACGCCCGTATGCGCAACTCAGTCGTGTGATGGCCTATGGAGAGAACGGGCGGGTGCTGAACCTGACGGAACATGCTCATGACGGAAGGCTCGACTGGCAGGCTCCCGCGGGACGGTGGAGGCTTGTTGTGCTTTACAACGGCAAGACCTTGCAGAAAGTGAAGCGGGCCGCGCCGGGTGGAGAGGGCTACGTGCTGGACCACTTTTCGAAGCGCGCGGTGGCCGCTTATCTGAACCGTTTCGACAGGGCTTTCGGAGAGAGCGGTTCCCCCCGTCCCCGTGCGTTCTTTGCCGATTCGTACGAAGTTTTTCAGGCGGATTGGACGGAAGACCTGCTCCGCGAGTTTGTCCGTCGGCGCGGTTATCGTCTGGAAGATCATTTTCCGGAATTTCTGGACGGAAATCGCACCGAAACGGGGAGGCGTCTGGTTTCGGACTACCGTGAAACGCTATCCGAATTGCTGTTGGAGAACTTCACCCGGCAATGGACCTCGTGGGCCCATCGTTCGGGAAGCCTGACGCGTAGTCAGGCACACGGCTCTCCCGCCAACCTGATCGACCTATATGCGGAAGTCGACATTCCCGAATGCGAGGGTTTCGGTCTCTCGCAGTTCCACATCGAAGGCTTGCGGACGGATTCGCTTACCCGAAAGAACGATTCCGACTTGTCCATGCTGAAATACGCTTCCTCGGCCGCACACGTCGCGGGCAAGCCGTTTACCTCATCCGAAACGTTCACGTGGCTCACCGAACATTTCCGTACCTCATTGTCGCAATGCAAGCCCGACTTGGACTTGATGTTTGTTTCGGGCGTCAACCGCGTGGGATTTCACGGCACTCCCTATTCACCGCAAGAGGCCGAATGGCCCGGGTGGCTGTTCTATGCCTCGGTCAATATGAGCCCTTCCGGCGGAATCTGGCGCGATATGCCTTCGTTCTCCGCTTACATCACTCGTTGCCAGAGTTTCCTGCAGATGGGACGCCCCGATAATGACTTTCTGATCTATCTGCCCGTGTACGACATGTGGCACGAGCAAGACGGGAGATTGTTGCTTTTTACCATCCATGAAATGGAGAAACTCGCCCCCAAGTTTATGGATGCCGTTCATCGTATTTTGCGAAGCGGATATGACGGAGACTACATTTCCGACCGCTATCTCCGAAGCACGCGTTGGTCCGGCGGGCGTCTCGTTACGGCTGGCGGAACGGCTTACAAGGCTTTGGTCATTCCTTCGGCCCGGTTGATGCCGCCCGATGTGTTGGAGCATCTTTGTGCGTTGGCGGCGCAGGGAGCCACGGTGGTGTTCTTGGAAAACTATCCGTCCGATGTGCCGGGCTACGGCAACTTGTCGCGGCGTCGTGCGGATTACCGCAAAGCGATGAATCGTCTGCCTCGCGTATCGTTTGCCGAAACCACGGTCACTCCGGTGGGAAAAGGGCGGATTGTCACCGGCTCGGATTACGTCCGTACGCTTGCCGCTTGCGGTATCCGTCACGAAGAGATGAAGACTGCCTTCGGTTTGCAAGCCGTGCGTCGCGCCAACGACAAGGGACATCATTACTTCATTTCCGCACTGCGTCCCGGGAAAGTGGACGGTTGGGTGACACTGGGCGTGCCTGCCGAATGGGCTGCTCTCTTCGACCCGATGACGGGAAGTTGCGGGTCGGCGAAGTTCAGGAAGACGGATGAAGGGTTCGCTCAGGTCTATCTGCAACTTCAGTCGGGCGAATCCGTCGTGTTGCAAACCTTCGATCGCCCTCTGACCGGAGTCGCCGAATGGCCGTATGTGCGGGAACAATCGGTCAGCCTGTGCGTGGATGAGGGATGGACGTTGCGTTTCGTGGAGAGTCGGCCGGAAATAGAAGGAAGTTTCGACATCGGCCGTCCCCGGTCATGGACGACGATAGCGCATCCGTCGGCCGCAATCAACAGCGGTACGGCAATCTATGCCGTCGAATTCGACATGCCGGAATGGAAGGCGGACGACTGGATGCTTGATGCCGGCGATGTGCGCGAGAGTGCGCGGGTGCGTGTCAACGGGCAGGATGCCGGCTGCATGTGGGCGGTTCCCTATCGGTTGCGCGTGGGGCATTTGTTGAAACCGGGAAAGAACAGTATCGAAATCGAGGTCACCAATCTTCCCGCCAATCGCATCGCCGAATTGGACAGGCAGGGAGTGAAGTGGCGGAAGTTCAAAGAAATCAACATGGTGGGTTTGGACTACCGTCCCTCTCATTACGGTCACTGGGAGCCGCTGCCTTCGGGTTTGAACGGGGCGGTGCGGCTCATCCCGCTGGACAAGTTGTTCACGGAAAGAACAAATCCGGAAAGAGCGAGCGGAATCTCCGTTTTCGGACATCGAATACCCCGGTCGTGAACGTCGGAAGATTATCATCCGAACATTGAAAGGTGAGGGGCGAATTAAAAAACGGATCGGTCTACGGACTTCATCCTTTATGACTTTAGGAAGAACGAATTTTCAAAATCGAAATATCATGAAATCAAACTTTTTTGCCGTCGATCTGGGTGCGACAAGCGGACGAACCATTTTGGGAACTTTCGGAGACGAAGGCCTCGAACTCGAAGAAATCAACCGTTTTCCCAATCACCTCATCGAGACGGGCGGACATGTGTTTTGGGATATTCACGCCCTTTACCGTCATGTCCTCGACGGACTGAAGACAGTGGCGCACCGCAAAATACGGCTTGCTTCCATAGGTATCGACACTTGGGGCGTGGACTTTGTGTGCGTGGGGAGCGACGGAGGATTGTTGCGACAGCCTTATGCCTATCGCGATCCGCACACGGCGGGAGCTCCCGAAGCATTCTTTTCCCGCATACCCCGTTCGACGGTTTACGGAACGACGGGCATTCAAATCATGAACTTCAATTCCCTCTTTCAGCTGGATACCCTTCGGCGTAATGGCGACAGTGCTTTGGCGGCAGCCCGTAAAGTGCTTTTCATGCCCGATGCACTAAGCTATATGCTCACGGGAGAAGCGGTAACCGAATATACCATTGCCTCTACTTCGCAGTTGCTCAACGCCCGAACCCGCAAGTGGGAGCCGGAATTGTTGCAGGCCGTGGGGCTGAGGGAAGAACACTTCGGACGCTTCGTTTTCCCCGGCGAACGGGTGGGAACACTTTCGCCCGAGGTGCAACGCGTCACCGGGCTGGGCGACGTCCCCGTGATAGCCGTTGCCGGTCATGACACTGCATCGGCTGTGGCCGCCGTTCCCGCCGCAAATCGCCGTTTCGCCTATCTGAGCAGCGGCACATGGTCGCTTATGGGGGTGGAAACCGATGCCCC
>JBHAEN010000226.1:0-9565 GCA_041855645.1 Bacteroides sp.
CATGGGAAGCGGGTTTCCGAAATGCGTGCACTTGACGTCTGAAATGCACGCATCTGACGTCTGAAATGCACGTGTTTCAGAAGTCAAATGCACGCACTTGACGCGCGAATTGCGTGCATTTCGGAAACCGGGTCGAATTGTGTAAAAAAAAGAGAATGCCGGGCGCGGGGTGGAACAGGCGGATAATCCCCCGGTCGGGGGATTGTTCTTCCCCAAGAAAAACAGGAAAAGGATTCAAAAGAAAACAAATAGAAGACCGATACAAAAACCGGAATTCAAAACACCCGAGGACGGGCTTTACAGAAGAATCAACGTGCTTTGCACTTGCCGGTTGACTCTGCGAATTGCGCTTTGACTGATTTATATACTCTTTTTGCCGGATTTATACATTCATTAAATCCGAAATAGGAATATGTTTGTGCTGCCGATTGAGGTAAGACAGTCGGCGGAAAAATTCATTTTTTGTTTAACGCCTAAAAGAGATACTTAATGAAGAAGCATTTATGGAGTCCCGCAACCTGGCTACTATGGGCATTGGCCCTGTCCTTTTCGGGGTGTGGCGAAGAAAAGGGTTATCCCGACGTGGACGGACAAAATCCGTCGATGACATTGGTGACGAACCACATCGAGTCCGGGGCCGGACATCGGTTTACCATTGAAGGCACACTTTCCGATAGAGACGGAATAGCTTCCGTCAATCTGAAGTGCGCCGATCTTTATTTGAACAAGACCATCGACCTGATTGAGATTTACGGTGCTCCCAAGGAAACCTACGAGCTGAGTTATTATTACGACCTCAAGAGGGATGAAATCGGCGAGCGTTTCACCGTACAGGTAACCGTGACCGACGTGGGAGGCCGCAGCACCTCTCAGGAGGTTTTGATAACGATGGACGGCGACTTTGCCGACCCCGTGTTTACGGTTGCTCCCGATGCGACCGTCACCGTGTTGATGAAGAGTGAAGTGAAGTACGCGCTGCGGTTCACGGTGACGGACGACCGCAAGCTGGATTATGTGACCATCAATATCCCCGGCGTCGACGGATTCGACAACCGCCGTGTCGAAGCCGATGAAAAGCAGACTTTGGCATTTGAAGAGAAAATCATCCTCCCGAATGTGGTCAAAGACTATTTGATCACGATTACGGCCGTCGACAAGAAAGGAAATCAAAAATCCGTCGGCAGCGTGCTGAGCGTTTCGGAGATGCCGGACTTTCCCAAAATGTATCTGGCCGACGTTTCTTCCGTCGCCGAATTGAACAGCGACGTTTTCGGTGTGCCCATGCTCATCGAACACACAGGCCAATATCAGTATAAAGCCCGATATTACAATGAAGAGGCCGGAACCGAAGTCTTCTTTTTACCGCAGAAAAATGACTTTTCACCGATCTGCTTCGGACTCGACCCGGACGACGAGAACAAACTGACGGACGATCCGGAAGTTGCCAAGCCACTGGTATTGCAACAGGCCCGTGTTTATTATGAGATCACGTTCAACGTGAAAACGGGCGAATATGATGTTTCGACCTATCCCGTGAGCGCGGCGTCCAATCGTCTGCCTCAGGCCATCGGCTCCGACTTTTATCTGAATCCGGCCGAACCCCAATTCGTCATTCCCTTCAGAATCGGAGTGCTCGGCAATCTGCCGGGATGCAACGGAAACCCGAGCGGGATTCTGATCTTTACGCAGGATACCGCAAACCCGAATCTTTTTTATACGGACGAGATGGAACTCGATGCGGGGAAGAAACTCAACTTCATCATTCATAACAAGCACGATTGGGGATGGTGGGACTACTGTTTGTGGCGTGTGGACAACTCCGACGATCCGGAAAAATTCATCTACGGAGGTGCGGACGCCAATCCGAAGCCGGCCGACATCTGGGGGAAACCCACGGTAACGACCTACGGCAAATACCAGTTCCGGTTCGACGCCCATCTGGAGAGAGGCAAATTAGTTCGAGTTAATTAAATCCGATGATATGAAAAGTATGAGAAAGTATGCAGTGATATTGACAAGTTTGTTGTTGCTTTCACTATACGGTTATGCACAACAAATAACGGTAAAGGGAGAAGTGAGCTCGTCTGCGGATAAAGAGCCGCTGATCGGGGCCACGGTTCAGGTAAAAGGAAGCGGCACGGGAACCATAACGGGGCTCGACGGCAGCTACACGCTGACGAACGTCCCGCCGAATGCCGTATTGGTTTTTTCCAACATCGGGTATGAAACGCAAGAAATACCCGTCGGGGGGCGCACCGTCATTCATGTCGCTCTGAAAGAAGCGAGCGAAGTCTTGGACGAAGTGGTCGTCATCGGCTACGGTGCCGTCAAAAAGAGCGATTTGACCAGCTCCATCGCCACGGTGAAAGGAGAACAGATCACGGAATCGGTGACCGGAAACGCAATGGACGCCTTGCAGGGTAAAATCAACGGCGTGCAAGTGACCGGCGCGGGCGGCCCGGGCGCCCAACCCAAAGTGTTGATTCGCGGAGTGACCACGGTCAACGGAACCGACCCGTTGTATGTTGTGGATGGTATGCCGGTCGGCTCGAACATAAACTTTCTGAACAGCAATGACATCGAGTCCATGGAAGTGCTGAAAGACGCCTCTGCGGCAGCCATTTACGGAACGCGCGGGTCTAACGGCGTCATTCTCATCACCACCAAAAAAGGAGCCGCAGGCAAGGCAAGCGTCAATTTCAGCGCTTCGGCCGGTTTTCAGACCCTGACCAAACCGGACATGGCCCTTGCTTCCGAATACAAAGAGGTGTTCAACACGCGCTACACGAACGACCAAAGTGTATCGACATGGAACGACACGGGAGCGACGACCAACCCCGGCGGAACCGACTGGTGGGACGAAGTGATTAACCAAACCGCGCTTATACAGAACTACGCGCTCAACGTCGCCGGAGGAACGGAGAAATTGATCTACAATCTCAGTCTGGGTTATTTCCGCAACCATTCGCAATACGACTACGGATACTGGGATAAAATCAATGTCCGCCTCAACACCGAATACACGTTCAACAAGTACGTAAAAATGGGAATCGACATCGCGCCGCGAGTGGAATCATGGGACGATACTCCCAACCTCTTCTCGGCAGCCATGTCCATGGACCCCACGACACCGGTGTTCAAGCCGGAAGCGCAGTGGGTCGACAACGAATACAATAATTATCAGCGTTCTTACAACAACCAAGAGTGGAACCCGGCGGCTTCCTTAAGCCGGCAGAACAGTCACTCGCGCGACATGGGAGCCATCGTGAACTCTTATTTGTCGGTAAATCCGTTTGATAAGTTTACTTTCCGCACCCAATTCGGGGTTAACGCCCATTTCCGACGCTCGGACAGCTTTACTCCCAAATTTTACATGGACGCTCTGGAGCAGTCCACCTTGAGTGTCGTTTCGCGCGAAATGCAGGAATGGCTCGACTGGAACTGGACCAACACGGCCACCTATATCAACACCTTTGCCCAAAAGCACAATGTCAACGTAATGGGAGGTTTCACCGCCGAACGTTTCGCTTATTTTCAGGCGAAAGCCTCACGCGACGATGTTCCCAACAACATGGATCTGTTACAGGAAGTAAATGCCGGAACAAAGAACCAGAAAGCCAACGGAGGAACCTCTTATAACACGCTGGTGTCCTACCTCGGACGCTTGATGTACAACTATGACAATCGTTATTACCTGACGATGTCTGTCCGCGCCGACGGGTCTTCCCGCTTTCCGAAAAACAACAAATACGCGCTATTTCCTTCCGTATCCGCGTCGTGGCGTGTCATCAACGAAGGCTTCATGCGGGATCAAAAAATCTTCAGCAACCTGAAACTGCGTGCGGGATGGGGACGCGTAGGCAATCAGAATATAGACAATGATGCCGTATTGACGCTGTTAGGCCAATCCGACTATGTCTTCGGGCAAGCCCCGGCCCGCGTGACCGGAACCACCGTGTCGGGGGTGGGCAACAATAAACTGATGTGGGAAACCGTGGAAGACTGGAACGTGGGAGCCGATATGTCTTTCCTGAATTCCCGCCTCGACATCGTATTTGAATATTTCCAGAAGAAGTCTTCGGATATGCTTTACCGGAAACAGAATGTCTTCGCAATCGGCTATCCGAACTGGAACAGCACCGTGTGGATGAACATCGGAAGCATGAAAGCCAGCGGCTGGGAATTGGGCGTGAACTGGCACGACAAAATCTCCGACTTCAGCTATAACGTCGGATTAAACCTTTCCGCAGTGAAGAACAGAGCGATTAAATTCTCCGGCGACGGCCCCATACTGACGGGAGGCTTCAACAGCGACCAGATTATCCGCAACGAAGACGGAGGTTTGATTTCCCGCTTTTACGGATATGTGGCCGACGGCATTTTTCAGAACATGACCGAGGTTTACGCCCACACGAACGAACATGGAAAGTTGATCCAAGACAAAGCCCGGCCCGGCGACCTGCGTTTCAAGGATTTGAATCATGACGGAACGCTGGATGAGAACGACAAGACCTGGATCGGCAACCCTTACCCCGACCTGATGGTGGGATTGAATCTGGGCTTCAGCTACAAGAATTTCGATTTCACGGCCAATTTCTACGGTACGCTCGGCAACGACATTTTCAATAAGACGAAAAGACTCTACTCCGGTTCGGGCGGACAGAACGTTTGGGCAGGAACCTTACAGAAGGCATGGCACGGCGAAGGAACCGGCAATGACATTCCCCGCCTGTCGTACAACGATCTGAATTTGAACTACAGCCGCGTATCCAGCTTCTTCGTGGAGGATGGCTCGTATATGCGCTGCAAATTGTTGCAGGCCGGCTACCGGCTACCCAAGAAACTGCTTCGCGGAGCCGAGTTGCGGCTTTCCCTTTCGGCCCAAAACCTGTTCACCATTACCGGCTATTCGGGAATGGATCCCGAGCGTCCGCAAATTGGGAATAACGGCAGTGTGATTGAAACGGGAATCGACGGCATCGCCTACCCCAATCCGCGTACATTTTTGCTGGGTATTGACTTAAAATTTTAATCTTTTGGAATAGACTATGAAACAGATATTAGGAATATGCATGCTGATTGTTTCGCTGACATTCGCTTCTTGCGAAGACTTCCTCACGGAAGAAGTGCGCGGACAACAAAGCCTTGATACGTATTTTCAAAATGCAGACGAAGCGAAATCGTTTGTCACCGGTTGCTATCAGGCCATTACGTTTGGAGGATGGTGGAACATCAACACCGTGTGGCTGCTTTCCGAAATGTGCAGCGACGACGGCTGGATGGGAAACACCACCCAAAGCCAAAGCGATTATCTTTCTTTGGCCCATTATCAAGGAACCGGACAGAGCAACGGAGCCATATCCAACTTCTGGCAATACCGCTACAAGGGCATATTGCGCTGCAATATAGCCATCGACCGAATTTCCAGGTCCGGTGTTTCGGACGAAACCCTGAAAAAACGTCTGGTGGGCGAGGCCCGTTTCCTGAGGGGATATTTCTACTTCGAATTGGTCCGTAACTTTGGCGGCGTACCTCTTGTCACGGGTTTCTTGTTGCCCGAAGAGATAAAAGGAATCACACGCGCCTCGTCGGAAACAGTGTACGAGTTCATCGAAGAAGACCTGAAAGCCGCCGCCGAAGCATTGCCGCAGCGCAGCGAATATGACGCCGTCGATTTGGGACGCGCCACACGAGGAGCCGCCTTGGGGCTGTTGGGAAAGGTATATCTCTACCAAAGCAAATGGCAACAGGCTCATGACGTATTGAAGTCCGTCATCGATGAAAACGAGTATGAACTGCTCGATAACTTCGGCGACGTATGGAGCGTAGACCATAACAACAGTAAGGAAGGCTTGTTTGAAGTGCAGTACATGTATGACGGGACTTACAGTCTGGGAGGCTCGCTGACCGTGATCACCGGAGCGCGCAACGGCCCCGGAGACGGATGGTCGTGGGGGCAGCCCACCGCCAACCTGGAACAAGCCTATAAAGACGCGGGAGATACCGAACGGCTTCGGTGGACAATCATTAAAACCGGATGCACGGAAATTGCCGGAGAAAACAACTTCGACAAATTCATCGAGAACAGCAAGAAAATGGCCAACTATAATGCTTATGTCGAAAAATACGGTTGGGACCCCGACTGCTATATCATCGACCCGGCACAGCATAAATCCGCGCGAATCGTGCGCAAGTATTTCGTTCCTTTGGAGAAGCGTCCCGAAGTCTACAACATCGACAGGATTCCTTTAAATCACCGCATTCTGCGCTATGCCGATGTATTGTTGATGTATGCCGAAGCCTCCAACGAATTGGGAGATGACGTTACGGCGCGCAATTACCTCAATCAGGTGCGCAGCCGTGTCCATTTGCCCGATGTGACAGACGGCGGCGACGAACTTCGCAAGGCCATTCGTTTGGAACGCCGTCTGGAGCTGGCGTGGGAGCAAAACCGCCTCTACGACATCCGGCGCTGGAACGATTCCAACGGAAAGAAAGTAATATCCAACTTATTGGGCCCGGACGGTTCTTTCGTCAAATACAATACCCTTGAAGCCACCCGCGACATTTATGAATGGGGAAATCAGGGTGAAGCGAGCGATAAGGGCATCAGCTTCAACGAAAACCGCGACATGGTGTTCCCGATTCCGTTGTATGAGATAACGATGTCCAACGGTTCCATCGTGCAGAATCCGGGTTGGAACTAAGCATAGTGAGCTCGATGGATGTTCTTCTTTCGGGACACGAAAGGGAACGTCCGTCGAACTTTTCATGGGACAGACCGCGGCTGCACACCGTCGGTCGGCCAATCATTTATTTTCATTCCGAAATTATGAAACCATACTCTTTTATTATCTTCTCGTGGCTATGTCTTGCCGCTTGCGGCGGAAGCTCTTCCTCCGACCCGCAGCCGGAACCGCCCGATGCGGGAAACAGCGTAGAGAAAGCGGTGACCATTGACGCCGGACAAACGTTTCAGACCATCGCGGGATTCGGCGCATCCGACTGCTGGTCTCCCGCATTTGTCGGCAAACACTGGACAAGGCAGCGCAATGCCATTGCCCGATTGTTGTTCTCTTCCGAGATAACCGACGGACAGCCCCAAGGGATAGGCCTTTCTCAATGGCGCGTGAACCTTGGCGGAGGCAGTCTTGAACAGGGCGAAGCCAGCGGCATCGAAAACAAGTCGAGACGGGCGGAATCTTATCTGACGGACAATCTGACCTTAGACCTGACTCGCTGCGAAGGGCAGCGGTTCTTCATGAAAAGCGCTCATGAAATGGGGTGCAGGAAGTTTGTGCTCTTCAGCAACACGCCGCCCGTGCAATACACGTACAATGGCAAAGGCTTCTCCGCTCAGGGGGCGTCTTCCAACCTGAAGCCCGAACATTATGACGACTTTGCAAGTTACATGGCAGACGTCGCCGCCCATTACATCGGCACAGGTTATGACATTACCCATATTTCTCCCGTCAACGAACCGCAATACAACTGGACGGGAGGGCAGGAAGGAAGCGGATGGACCAACAGCCAGATAGCCTCACTGGCGCGCGAACTGGATATGAAGTTGACGGAAAAAGGCCTTTCCACCGATATTTTATTGGGAGAAGCCGGCGATTGGGAATACCTCTGCAAAGTGAAAGACGACGCCAACCGCAGTAACGTGATAGCCTCCTTCTTTACACCGGGTTCTCCAACTTACACGGGCAACCTGAAGCACGTGAAGAATCTGATCTGCGGACACAGCTATTGGACGGACGGCACTTGGGAAGGTATGCGCGCCGTGCGCCGGCAGGTGGCGCAAGCGGCCGAAAACCGGGGCCTCGAACTTTGGCAAAGCGAATGGAGCATGCTGGGCGACAATTACAGCACGGCCGAATTCATCGGCTACGGTCAGGCCACGGAAATGGACATAGCACTCTACATGGCCAAGGTCATCCACAACGATCTCACGGTGGCCAATGTATCCTCGTGGTGCTATTGGACGGCAATGGATGTTCCCCGATGGGGACATAAGAACCGCTTTCTGCTGATTTCGCTGCTTCCTGCCGGAGGAGAATCCGGCGACATTGAGCAGGAAGGCACTTACCGGGCCACTCCCACCCTCTGGGTATTGGGGAATTACAGCCGTTTTATCCGTCCGGGCTACAAACGCATCGCACTTACCTTGAACGAATCGCGCCATTTCTTCGGGTCTGCGTGGATTTCTCCCGAGAACGATGAGATAGTCGCCGTTTACACCAACTTATCCGAACGAGCCGTTCGTCTGAGCGACACGCGCATCGGCTGGAAAGCCCAACCGAAGTCTGTCGTCACCTACACGACCGGCGCCGCCAAGAACCTCCGGAAATCTGACGTAAAGGAGGGAACTCCCATTCTTCTGGAACCCCAAAGCGTAACCACGGTAATTTATTATTTATGATACAAAAGGAAAAAATGAAAAAGACAATCCCGATTTTATCCCTACTCTCTTCGTTGCTGTTTTTAGCTCCGCTTTCCCTGACGGCTCAGGTTTCGTTCGGCAATGCGGCAAAGTTCAACGACGGATGGCTGTTCAAGTTGGAGGACGACTCTGCAATGACCCGACCGGCCTATGACGACACCGACTGGCGCAGGCTGTCTCTGCCGCACGACTGGTCTATCGAAGCCCAATTATCGCCCTCATTGGCCAGTTGCACCGGTTATTTGCCGGGCGGTACGGGCTGGTATCGCAAGCATTTCAGGATAACGGACGACGCCGAACGGCATTACATTTACTTTGAAGGGGTCTACAACCGCAGCGAAGTATATCTGAACGGACACTTACTGGGCAAGCGACCCAACGGCTATATTTCTTTTCTCTACGACATGACGCCCTACCTGAACAAAGCGGGAGACAATGTGCTGGCCGTCCGCGTGGATCACAGCCGCCATGCCGACTCCCGCTGGTACACGGGTTCGGGCATCTATCGCGACGTCTGGTTGGTTTCCTCTCCCAACACTCATCTGGCCAAGTGGGGAGTGGGCTGGCGGGTGGAGTCGATGACCGGCTCCAAAGCCGTATTGTCCGTCGACGCAGAAATCGAAAAACATTTGCCCGCAACGGAGAACATCGAGATTTCGATGGCCTTGTACGACGCCGATGGAAAACGGGTTTCGCAGCGGCGGGCACGCATTGCCGACCTGAAACAGGGCATTACTTCCCGAAGGCTGACACTGCACGTGAACAACCCCCGGCGTTGGGATCTGGCTTCTCCCTACCTCTACGTGCTGAAGACCGACCTGCTGCGCAACGGCAAGAGAATCGACGGGACGCAAATCAGGGTCGGCCTGCGTACACTGGACTTCGATGCCGACAAGGGATTCGCCCTGAACGGCCGTCGGATGAAGGTGAAAGGCGTCTGCTTGCATCACGACGCCGGCGTGCTGGGTGCGGCTGTCCCCCGCGAGGTGTGGGAACGCCGCCTGAAAAACCTCAAGCAGATCGGTGTGAACGGCATTCGCCTGAGCCACAATCCGCAGGCCCCCGTACTCTATGAATTGTGCGATGAACTGGGCTTTCTGGTCATCGACGAGGCTTCGGACG
>JBHAEN010000227.1:0-8300 GCA_041855645.1 Bacteroides sp.
GTTATCCCAGTCGAGGTTGATACGCCCGAAGTAGGAGCGCATGACCCATTCCGTTTTCGTTCCGGAGGCAGTGGCTTCTCCCACCGCCGCATCGAGCACATCGAGATTGAGGTCGATCATGTCATACTTCGTGGCGCCGAAACCTTTTGAGCGATAGAGTTCCTGACTGGCACCGAGCATGGTGTTCAGCCCCAGTTTCTTGTCGATGAAGCGGTTTTCATAGCGCATCACCATGTCGTTGAAGTAACGCTCCACTTTGCTGTTGGAATTGCTGATGCTGCTTTTGCCCCGGTTGGAGGAAGTGACGGTTTCCGTTTGGAAATTCCATTTGTCGATGAATACGGGTTTGACCTCCCGCTGTTCGTCGACAAACTCATAAGAATAAGTGCCCGTAACCGAGAAGCCGGCAAAGGGAGTGAGCGTTCCGGTGAAAAGCGACCGGAAGTTATTTTTGCGAATACCGCCCGCAATGCTGTTCAGGCGGGCCAATGGGTTGTTGTTGGCCGACTGTGCCGCGTCTTCCGCAGAGTTCATGGCGCCATAACGTCCGTCGGGTGCACGAAACACCATCCCCGGCGTGGTGGCGGCCGTGTAGGTAAACACATCGTCGACCACCGTGCCGCTGCTTCTGTATTTGGCGGCAGGTTCCATATCCGAGACATAACCGCTCAGCTGCATGCCCAGTTTTAACCACGGTTTGATGTTGGCATCCAGATTCAGTCGTCCGTTATATTTTTTGAATCCGGTGTTCTCCATTACGCCGGGATCGTCGTTATAACCGAACGATGTATAAAAGCGCAGCTTCTCGCTTCCTCCGCTCATCGACACCACGTGGTTTGTTGCCGTGGCGGGACGGAAGGTTTCTTCGATCCAGTCGGTGTTGGGATAGAGCAACGGATTCTTTCCGCCGTCTTCTCTCCATGCCCGGATGGTGGCATCGGAGAAAAACTTTGCTTTCTTTGAGTTCACGTACCCTTCATTGATCAGTTCCATATAGTCGGCATAATTCGACACGGGAGTGAGCGTGTTGCGAATAGACTCGAACGAGAGGTAGCCGCTGTACTCGATTTTGAATTCGCCCGCTTTTCCCTGCTTCGTGGTGATGAGAATGACACCGTTGGCCGCACGCGAACCATAAATGGCCGCCGACGCCGCGTCTTTCAGCACGGACATCGATTCGATGTCTTGCGGATTCACGGTGTTGATGCCCGCTTCCACCCCGTCGATGATGATGAGCGGAGCGGCATTGTTGAGCGTGCCCTGACCGCGCACTTTAATGCTGGCATTATCATTGCCCGGCTGGTTGTTGGACGAGGAAACCTGAACACCGGCCGCCATACCCGCCAAGGCTTGAGAAACGTTGGTGATGGGACGGCTTTCGGCAAGTTCGCCCACGTTGATCGAAGTCACCGATCCCGTCAGGTTCACTTTCTTTTGCGTTCCGTAACCCACGACGACCACCTCGTCCAATGCTTTGGAGTCTTCGACTAGCGTGGCGTCGATCACCGTTCTTCCGGCAACGGACACTTGCAGATCTTTATACCCCAGGAACTTGACGATGAGCGTTGCGTTGGGCGAAACCTTCAGCGTGTACTTACCGTCGAGATCGGTAACCGTACCGTTTGTCGTCCCTTTTTCAAGCACATTGGCTCCGATGACCGGACCCGACTTATCCGAAATGACTCCCGTCACCGTGATTTTCTGTTGCTGCTGTACGGAGGCGACGGAATGCCCATGGGAGGTAGCTGATGCAACCATCGTCCCGGAAAGCGCAAGGAAAGCGAGCAAGCACCCCGACAGTCTCCTTGGCAAAACGAAGAAAGCTGATTTCTTTGTCATACTACTAGATTTTAATGAATAAAAAGGTTGAATTTCAATGATTATGCCAGACCATAATCGTTGAGACAAAAGTAGACGTCAAACGCGAAACAGGACGGTTCAAATAATCCATTTTAAAGGATATTTTGGTACATTTTTTTCACGTTCCGCCGGATTGCCGAACGAAAGCAGCAATCGGCCGTCCAACCTCAAAGAAGAAGGTTCGCCCGCCCGGAAACAATAGCCGCCGCTATCGTTTCTGCGCCCAATAGACCCCCAACGAGATGCAAATCACTCCGGCCAGCGAAACCGGAGTGACACGCTCACCCAGAATGAGCAATGAAGCAATCATCGTCACCAGCGGATTCAGGTAGATGTAGTTCGATGCCTTTACCGCCCCCAACTGTTTGATGATGATGTTCCAGACCACAAAGCAGATCAGCGACGCGAAGACGGCCAGAAACAGCAGATTGCCCCACACCACGGGTCGCATCATCACCTCGGCGTCCCATTGCAACGGGCGGAACAGGAAGACGGGAAGCAGGGTGACGACTCCATAGAAAAACACTTTCCGGGTGACGAACAACATGGAGTAACGAGAACCCAACTTTTTTACGATAAGGCTGTAAAAAGCCCAAAGAAGCGCAGAGAGAAGCGTCAGCAGATCGCCCAACGGAGAGATTTTCAGCACCACGCTCCCGTTGAACACAACCAGCCCCACCCCGAGAAGAGCCAACAGAGAGCCGTAAAAAAGTCCCTTGGCAGCCTTCTCGCTGCGGTAGAAAAGGATGGAGAGCAGTGCGGTGAGCAGCGGAGCCGTACAGATGATGAACGACACGTTCGCCGCCTGCGTCATGCCTATCGCCGTGTTTTGCAACACGAAGAAAGCCGATCCGCCGAACACGCCCGCGCCCATCAGCCACAATTCGTCGCGCCATGTCCGGGCAAAAAAACGGTACGGAAAGGGAGTGATGAACCAGATTCCCACGTAGGCGATGAGGAAACGGTAAAAGAAAATATCCTGCGGACTAAGTCCGTATTGTATGAGTATCTTGGTCGAAATAAAGGTAGAACCCCAGATCACAACCGTCAGAACGGCAAACAGATGATAATATCCGCGTTTCAGTTTCATAGGAGGACAGATGGTTTGAAAAACATGCAAAGATACAAAGAGAGTCGAAAGAGTTGAGCTTAAGCTGCATAAGTTTTGAGTCATGAAGACGTAGGGGTGTCCTTTCCGCACATGGCATAGGCGACCGGAGAATGCATACCGGGAGGTGCGGATGGCGTGCATCCTTTTGTTTCCGGCGGTTCGCCGCCCATGTCCTTTTGCTGCATGAAATTGATTGTCGGCCTGCACCTTCCTTTTCGTTGGTCTGCACCCAAACGAAAGTTTACCTGCACCCACTTTTTCGTTTGGGTGCAGACCAACGAATAATGATTAGGCGCAGAAAAGCCTTATCCGCTTCGGCGGAAAAGGGTAATCGATGCAAGGAAAACGGTTGATTTTATAAAGCAATCGCGTTGTCATCAGCAGACCCTTCATGCCGCGAAATGTCTCCGCATTCATCCATGCAGCACAAGCAGACTTTCGGGCCCCATGTTGAACAGCAGGTCGACGATGCTCAGGTTGGGCAGGAAGCCGAATCGCGACTCGAAAACCTGATAATAAGGACGGGGCGAAAGCACCGGATCGTCCGTGCGGAAATCACGCTTGGGGTGAATCAACTCTCGAAAATCGGCTTCATGATCATCGAGGTCGGCTTTGTAGGCCGAAGTACGTTCCCATTGCGGGCTCAGGCCGATAAGTTCGCAAACCGTGCGAAAGAGCTCTTCGTTGAAATCGGCAAGAAACTCATAACGTTTCTCGTAGAAAGGATGGAAATCATCTTTGTAATATTCAAAAAAAGGAGTGTTGTTGTAAGCCGCCTCCAAAGCGTTCCAGTGCAGGCGGCGCCAGTTGCCGTGGTCGGAGATGCGCACGTCTTTCATCGCACATTTGGGTGCGGGTTTCACCACGGGTATGGAGAGCGTCAGTTCTCCCTGAGGCGAAGCGATGACGCAACGATTCCGATAGCTTTGTTTCTCGTAATGGTCGTACTGTTCGATGCAAATCCGGTCATAACGCAACAATTTGCTGTAATACTGCACCGGAGCGAGATAGGCAGAAGAAAGATAGGCGGTTTTCATTTTCTGTTTCGGCAGAGAAAGAGTCGCGGACGATGTGAGCGTCAACGCACTTTGCGGATAAAGCGTTCCGGACGATATCCCTCCGTCAGCCCCGTGCCCGGCCGCTTGGAAAACCACACGAGCGTGGCCCGCCCGATAAGGTGATCGTGCGGCACGAAACCGAACAGGCGGGAATCGGAAAGGTTGAATCCCGTATCGGAAGCCATCCAATAATAGTCCTTGGTGAAATAACAATGCTGCGTGGGACGCCCTTCCACATAGAGCGTGTCGTTTTTGACTTCGGCCCGCTTTCCCTCATGCAAGACAAGCGTATTGCACAGCAAAGTGACATTCCACGGATACACGCGCAGAACCGATCCTTTCCGGGGAACGATGAGCGGTTTGGATTCTCCTCTTTCCTCCTCTTGCAACGGACGCATGAACACATGTTCACCACACGTCTGTTCCAACAAATAGTATTCATAACGGCTGAAGCTGCGCACATGAACCGAATCGTCCTTTCCCTTCAGGCCATCGTCGGGGATGGAAAGCGCACGTAACAAAGCACGCACGGATTCTTCCCGCAAAGCGGGATAAGCATACAGATGTTCACGTTCGGGCAGGAAGCGTGCCTCGGGCGAAACCACCGTATAAAGCGAGTCGATCAGCAGCGTATCGCCCGGAGCACCCACGCAACGGCTTATATACACCTCGCGGCGTTCGATGACAGGCTGTCCGGGAGCTGCGGGATTATTGAACACCACGACGTCCTGCCGGCTTGCCCGACTGCTGCACCAACGATGATAGCCCCATTGCGCCATGAAAGGCATGCGCAATCCGTAGCTCCATTTGTTGACCAAAATACGGTCGCCCTCAAAGAGCGTGTTTTCCATGCCGCCCGAAGGGATGGAGTAGGTCGTGAAGCCGAAACCGCGAAGCAACAACACGGCAATCACCGTTCCGACGATGGTAAGCGCCGTGCGGAAAATGCGTTTCCGATTCGCAGGGGGAGGATTCATGATCGGATCAGGTTAGTGTACCCATTTGAACAGGCGGTTCCAACGAATCTTTCCGTTGAACCAACCGCGATCCTTGTCCAGCGACAGCCACACGAGTATCGGTTTGCCCACGATGTGATCTTCAGGAACAAAGCCCCATGAACGCGAATCGGCCGAGTTGTCGCGATTGTCGCCCATCATCCAGTAGTAGTCCATGCGGAAAGTGTAGCGGTCGGTCTTTACGCCGTTGATGTAGATGCCGTCTTCGCGCACGTCGAGGGTATTGCCTTCGTAGGCCGTGATGCAACGTTCGTACACAGGAAGGGTCTCTTCCGTCAGTTCCACGGTGGCTCCTTTGGCGGGAATCCAGATGGGACCGTAATTCTCCACCGTCCAGTCCTTGTGCAGATTGAGCGGATAGAGCAAACCGGCCATCGGCGCAGCCGGTTCGGCGGCCGCTACGAGGTCTTTACGTGCCAGAAGCTGTTGGCGCGCTTTCTTCGTCAACGGAAGATAGAACTCCGTAGAACCGGGCTGATAGCCTTGCAAATCTTCCAGACTCAGGCCGAGTTCGTCACGCAAAAAATCTTCGGGCAACGGCTTTCCCGTACCGCTGACGCGATAGAGAAACTGTACGTTCTCAGGCTCGGCTTGCGCCACTCCGTTGATATAGATGGTACGGTCTTTAATCTGCAACGTATCGCCCGGAAGGCCCGTACAGCGTTTCACGTAATTCTCACGCCTGTCGACCGGACGGTAAACGATTTTTCCGAATTGCCGGGGATTATCCCACAGGTACTTACGTCCGGTTTGATAATAGAGATCGTAGACCAGACGCTGCATGTTGCGCGGCAAAGTATCCATGTCCACACGTCCGGCATAGAGTTCCTGCCCCGCTTCGTAGGCCAGAGCATAGTAGTCGTTCTGTTGGTAGTTCATCGCCACCGTATCGCCGGCGGGGAAGTTGAACACGACAATGTCATTGCGCTTCACCTTGCCGAAACCGGCCACGCGTTTATATTTCCATTGCGGCCTGTCGAGATAAGACTTCACATTCAATACGGGGATGGTGTGCTGAGTGAGCGGCAAAGACAGCGGCGTATTGGGTACGCGGGGACCGTAGCTCACTTTGCTCACATAAAGGAAATCGCCCACCAGCAAAGTTTTTTCCAACGAAGAAGAAGGTATCTGATAGTTTTGAAAAACATAAATATTGACGAAATAGACCGCCACCAAGGAAAAGAGAAGGGCGTCCACCCAGCTCATCACGCTGCGAACGAGAGAATTTTGCGATGTTTTCCAAAACGACCAAGGGATTTTTTTCGTGATGTAAATATCGAACAAGAACGGAACGAGCAACAAACCCCATACACTCTTCACCCAACAGAGGAAGGCCAAATAAAGAGCAAGTACAACTGAGAATTTAATCCATTGTTTACGGGTAGCTTGTATCATACAGGTGCAGTTTATGGTTATTTTAAGAAGGGGAAAAGATCACTCATGCCGAGAAAGCCTTGTTTATCTGCGGCATATTCGGCGGCAATCACGGCTCCGACAGCGAAACCGCCGCGATTTTTGGCATCGTGAGTCAGGGTAATGCTGTCGACCTCCGATTCGTATCGAACGGTATGAATCCCGAACACCTCGCCTTCACGCACAGAACGGATGGGCAGTTCGTCGGGCGATGAGGCCTCTTCTTTCACCCAGCGTTTTTTGCGGTCGATTTGGGCCAAGATTCCTTCGGCCAGCGTGATGGCTGTTCCGCTCGGTGCATCCAGTTTGTGGATGTGATGCGTTTCGCTCATGGTCACATCGTAGGCGGGAAATTGATTCATGATGCGGGCAAGATACCGGTTGACGGCGGAAAAGACGGCCACGCCCAGGCTGAAGTTGGATGACCAGAACAAGGTTTTACCTTCTTCGGCACAAAGTCGCCTGATTTCCTCTCCGTGTTCTTCCATCCATCCCGTACTGCCCGAAACGAGTTTCACGCCTGCCCGAAATGTTTTCAAGTAGTTTTGATAAGCCACGGCGGGATTGGTAAATTCTATGGCCACGTCGGCCGAACGGAAAGCCTCGGACTCGAAGTCCTGTTGGTTGGCCACGTCGATGATGCAGACAATCTCATGGCCTCGGGAACGGGCCACTTTTTCTATTTCCTTTCCCATCTTCCCGTAGCCGATCAGTGCGATTCTCATTGTTCCTGTCTTAGTAATCAAAATAATAGCGGCAAAGATAGCTTTTTATTACACTTTTCCTTAAGTTTGCGCCGCACATTAACGTCTTGTTAACATGGAACATCTCTTGCAATATGCTTGGAAACACAAACTTTTTCCCCTTAAACCGCTGCAAACAACCACGGGAGAGTCCGTGGAAGTAATTGACCCCGGGCTGCACAACCGGAATGCAGGACCCGATTTTTTCAACGCCAAACTGAAAATAGACGACACGATGTGGGTGGGCAATGTGGAGATACACAGCCGGTCGTCCGACTGGATGCGGCACGGACACGATCGCGACAGCAACTACGATTCGGTCATTCTGCACGTTGCGGAAACCATTGATGCAGACATCTTCCGAACGAACGGCGAACCCATTCCGCAACTTGCTTTTACTTGTTCCGACTCCGTACGCCGACACTACGATGAACTGCGCTGCGCAGACAGTTATCCTTGCTGCCACCCCGTTCTCCCCGCACTCTCCCGATTGACCATTCACGGCTGGCTCACAGCCTTACAGACCGAACGGTTGCAACAGAAGGCCGCGCTTATCCAAGAACGGTTGACGCGTTACAACAATCACTGGGAAGACGTCTTTTTCATCACCTTGGCGCGCGGTTATGGCTTCGGCGTGAATGGCGACAGTTTTGAACGATGGGCCTGTACGCTTCCTTTCCGAGCTTTGGACAAGCATCGCGACGATGCTCGTCAAATGGAGGCTTTTTTCTTCGGACAAGCCGGACTGCTCGAAGAAACAACCGACGAAGATGAATACTACCTGCATTTACAGAAAGAATACCGCTATCTGCAACGAAAATTCGGCTTCACCCGCTCGTTGGATGCAAACAACTGGCGGTTCCTTCGCATGCGCCCCGATAACTTTCCCACCATACGATTGGCACAGCTGGCCTGGTTGTACGGTGCACACACCGCCCTCTTCTCCCGCCTGATGGAGGCGAAGACGACGGACGAGGTGCACGAACTTCTCGCCACACGCACCTCGGCCTACTGGGAATTTCATTATGTCTTCGGCAAACCCTCACCCCGCAAGGAGAAGGCGATGGGGAAACGCTCGATCGACCTGCTTATCATCAAC
>JBHAEN010000228.1:0-11361 GCA_041855645.1 Bacteroides sp.
AGGGATAATGTCGCCGTTTCGCCATTGTGGAGTATCTACATCGGCTTTAAGGCGTGCAAAATCGAGCAACTGATTTACCAAATTGAGCAAATTATTACTTTGTCGGTCAATGGCTTTCATGAACACATTTTTCTCTTTTTGTGTTAGTTTAGGATTTTGTTGCATTTGCCGGTTAAGCCCCTGAATAACAGTTAAAGGCGTACGCAGTTCGTGAGTAATATTGGTAAAGAAATCGGAGCGATTTTTTTCAATTTGTTTTAAAATTCGATTGCTGCGTACCCGTTGAAGAAACGCATAGTAGAGGATTGCCACAAACATTAAGGAAACCAATAGAGCAGCCAGAATGATGTAGATGGTTAGTTGTCGTTTTTCGTGGTCTAATTTGTTTTGAAGTTCTATTTGTTGCAATCGGCGGTCGCTTTGTTCGCGTTCGTAATTGAGGCGTAGGTCGGTGTATCGGTTGTTTTTTTCGATGCCTTGAAGGCTGTCTTTGAGTATTTGGCTTTGTTTGTAATGGTTCAGTGCTTCTGCATAGTTTTTGTGCAGATTATAGAATTCGTATTTGATGGAATGTACAGCGATGATGCTTTCCAATGAGTTAATTTCGTTGCTGGCTTTTTCTGCCAGATTGATGTAATGTTGGTATTGTTCGGTATTGCCTTTGTACATTTGTATTTCGGCGATGGCAATACACGATTTTAGCCAATCCCATTTGTTGGTTGGTTCATTTTGTAGGATATTGAATGCTTCTTTATATTTTTCCAGAGCGGGGTCATATTGTTTTTGGGTTTTGTACAAGTTGCCCAAATGAATCAGGCACAGTGCGATACCGCGATTAGTTTTTGCCAATTGGTTTTGTTCCATTGATTTTAGGTAATAGGCTTGTGCGGAGTCGTACTGTTGGCGTTGTTCGAAAATTGTTCCCAATTTGGCTAAATTGATGGCTTGTCCTACTTCGCTATTGAGTTCTTTTTCACCTTGTAAGGAAATGCGGTAGTATTTTTCGGCTTCGTCCAGATAGCCCAGCAGTAGGCTAACATTGGCGATTCCGTTGGTGGCAACGACCAAGTTTTTCGCATCAATTTTATTTTTCTTACCCGAATAGGCATCGGCGTAATTCAAGGCTTTGTAATGATAACTTGAGGCTTCGGGCAGGGCTCCGATGCGGCGGAAATCGACACCAAGGTCGTTAAGTACTTTTACGATTTCGGTGGTGTCTTTCAGCTGAATGGCAATATCCAACGCAGTTTGATGGTTTTGGATAGCTTCCAGAAGTTGCGATTTTTCGCGTTGTTGCCGCCCGATTTCTCGGTAGCAGAACATTTCGCCTATTTTGTCATTTTTCTTTGCAAAATCATCAAGCCTTGCAAAAAGGGTGTCGATGTTTCGTATTTTCACTACTTCTCTAAAAAGAGAATCTTTGTAAATATCTCTTTGTTCCTGAGATATTTCGTTGGGTTTTCGGCTACAATTATGCAAAAAGATAAGGCTAAGAGCAAGGCAAAAGCCACCGATAAGTTTTTTAGTTACAAAGTTCATAAAAGTGTTTTGTTTCATACAATATAGCCAACTTATTTTAAATTGTCTTTATTCAAGATCCTCCTTTGAAGGAGGTGTTTGAAAGACGGAAGATGTTTTTTTAAATTACCCTGCTTCAAAAGGGGAATTGTTATGACAAATTGTTTTAAGTTATCTGTAACAATCTAAGGCAAAAATACAACTTTTATCGATGTTAACAAAAAAATAACCTCAAAAAAATCGCTCTTTTCTGTGTTAAAACACAAGTTACAAAAGTTAATATTTAGTTAAATTATATGCTTTTCCAAATTCTATAAAAAATATATTTTTCTTCATTGTTAAAATTTTAGTTATATTTTGGCTAATATCAAAATGAGGTAGCATAAAATAAATATTAAATAAATTAGCACAAAATAAATATAGATACTATTGATATACAGCAAATTAACCTATTTCGATGCTGAATTTGTGCTAATTTTCTATTTGTTAATAGATAGTTAATGCTGAATTTGTGCTAATTGATGCTGAATTTGTGCTAATCTTTTTTTGCTTTGTGCGTTAGCTTTGCGTTAGAAATCGGAAGATGTAAGGGCGTATCACAACGTCCAACAATACAAAACACACATGTAGGGGCGTATCGCTCGTCAAAATCCCCCTTTTAAGGGAAGTCTGCGAGAGCGGAGTATGTGAGGGGGGATGTAAAAGTAGGGGCGTATTATATACGCCCAATAATACAAAAGTAAGGGCGTATGCGATACGCCCCTACATCGAAACCGGTAATAATTATTGAAACATCCCCTTTGAAACATCCCCCTTTTACATACTTCCCTTTCGGGAACTTCCTTCAAAGGGGGATTTGACCAACGTTCTGTATTATGGGGATTCGTCAAATTCCCCCTTCCAAAGGGAAGTCCGCGAGAGCGGAGTATGTGAGAGGGGGGATGTAAAACATGTAGGGGCGTATCACATACGCCCAATAATACAAAAAAGTATATAAAACGCAAAAACAAATTAACATTTATTCATTATGAAAAGTTCAATTTTCAGCAGAATGGCTATCGGAATGATGGCCGCTGCACAGATTTTAGTAAGTTGCTCCAAAGACAGCAACGAACCCGACCAACCAACCTATGACAACCTCAAGCTCAGTACCGACCAGCCCTTCGAGGTGGAGGTAGGTGGCTCGGTGGCTTTTACTATTGATGCCGGAAGCGGCGAATATACCGTCGCAAGCAACCATGAAGACATTGCAAAGGCTACTCTTACCGAAAAAAAAGTAAGCATACAAGCCGTAGCGGTGGGCGAAACCCAAATTGTAGTTACCGACACCAAAAGCAAACAAACCGCCTCGCTGGGTGTAAAGGTACTTAAAGAAACCCCTCCCGTGCAAGTGGAAGGAAGCGCGGCCCTTTCGCGAAAAGTGGTGCTGAACACCACCCTCACCCTGACCATTACCGCCGGTAGCGGCAACTATGTGGCGGGAGTAGAAGGCAATAAAGTAACCGCCCGTGTGGAAGGTAACCAGCTGCACATTACCGGCAATGCCGAAGGTCATGACAAAATTACCGTAATTGATACCAAAACCAACAAAACCGCCACCGTTGCGGTGGAAGTGTGGGTAATACCCGACCTCAAGCTCTCGCATACCGAAATACCAGTGGAAACCGGCCGCACGGCCCTTGTGCAAATCATCGCCGGCAGCGGCGAGTACGAAATAGCCACCCCGCCCAATGCCACACACGCTACGGCAACCCTTGCCGGGGCTGCGATTACCCTTACGGCCACCGCCGCGGCAGGAGAAACCGCCCTTGAAGTGCGCGATACCCAAACCGGGAAAACCGCTACCCTTACCATTAAGATAGTGACCCCTTCCACTGCCCACAACATGGCCGCCGGCGAACCCGTTTATATGCTGCTGACCACCCAAAAAGCGGTAGGCGAAAAGATAAATATTTATATTCAAGCCAAAGCGGCAGACAGAGATAACCTCTGGATTGACCTGAACAACAACGGAACGAAAGATGCCGATGAAAAAATGACAACCGGCTGGGCATCGTATACGCTTGGCGCCCAACACATAGCCATTTACGGGAAAGCAACCGGTTTGGATTGTTCTGATTGCTTCCTCACCGCCTTGGATGTCCGTCAAAATACATACTTAACGCACTTGTATTGTGCTAATAATAGGATTGCTTCCTTGGAGGTGAGCTCAAACAGCAAGTTGGTAAGCTTGTATATTCCTTCAATGAAATTTAACGAAACCCAAATGAAAAACCTCATACAGTCATTACCTGCCGCAGGAGGTTCCCAAAGAGAATTTCTCGGTTGGTGGAATAATGGAAGTAGTAATGAGAACTTTAAGAGTGATGAATTGAAAGACCTGATAAAAGCCAAAGGCTGGACGCCTTACCATTGGGATGGTGGCTGGACAGAATGGCAGTAAAACCGGGAACAGCGGGCAATGAATCATTCACACCCGCCTTTTCTTGTCCTGCCCGCTTCGCCTCGGAGAAGTTCGCGACAGCGGTGAAAACGGAGCCGAACGAGAGGGGCGGTTAAGAAAGAGGGGCTGAGCCGAAAGCGTAATTTTCGGCACAGCCCCTCAAACGTATTCGGCATCGGGTGCGTTTTTTCTACCTTTTCACCGGTGTCATCAGGAACGTAAAGCTATAATCTCCGTAGGGCAGGCGATATTGCGGAAGCGGCAGCGCTCCCCAGCTGGTGACGCAGCCCAGCCCCATTTGCATCTTGTCGATGCAGAAGTTGGTGAAGGGTGCTTTTTCCACTTCGGGCGAGTGGCGCTGTATTTTCTCCAAACCCTCGTCGAGCGACTCGATGGTGTAGTTCAGGGCCGATGCCGAGAAAGGAGCCTCGGCCGTGAAGAGCAATCCGTTGCCGGCGGCGTCGAGAAGTTTCCAGCGGCGGATGTCGGTCTTCGTGCCTGTTTCTTGCGGACGCACATAAGGATAGAACTGTTCGGCCACCGTCTGGCGGTAGTGCCCCAGACGGGCGCCGTGATTGCGGTCGGAGTAGTTTTCTCCCGGTCCGCGTCCATAGTATTCGATGTGACTGTAAGCGGCGGGCATACGGAGCTGCATGCCGAAGCGGAACAGGTCGGGCACCTGTTGTGCCTTGTCGGACGCAAGGGTTTGAGTGACTTTCACGCTCCCTTCGTTGTTGACGACATAGGTCAATGTCAGTTTACCGCCTACGGCAGGCAATGCATACTCGGCTTCGATCACGGCCAAATCGTTTTCCATGCGGTTTTTGAGCGATGTCAGTTTCCATTCGGGTTGGCGCCATACGGCATATTTTTTCTGTAGCTGTGCTCCGAAATCATTGTCGGTCGGGGCACGCCAGAAGTTGGGCTTCAATGCGCTGCCCGCTTCGAGGAGGGAATTGCCGTTTACGTCGTAACGCGAGAGGAAGCCGTCGCGCCGGGTAAATTCGATGATGAAACGCTCGCCCCGGACGCGGAGGTAGTGGCGGTCGTCATCCTCGAATGCGGGCGGAACGATGGCGATGTTGGCCTTCGGCCGATTAGCCATTTGCAGTTCCGTGGCACGGTAGGGCCTTAGGGTCAGCTGGTCGTAAGCGACGATTGAGCCACCGGGCAGCATGCCCTCTGCATTCTTCTGCCGGTAAGTCACGTTGAGCAGGAGTTCTTTCTGCGGGCAGACGGCGCGGGTGTCGAGCGGTAACCGGATTTTCACCTTTTGCCGGGGGGCCGCCTCGAGTTCGGTCACCAGTCCCGTCTGCACGGCATATCCGTCGGCCAGCAGTTGCCACTCCATGTAGTAGGCCGAAAGATCCCGGAAGAAATTCTCGTTGTATATTTCGATTTCGCCGGCGGCGAGGTCGGCGGGAGTGGTCCAGATGTTCTGATAGAAATAGGCCACCTCCTGAGCGTGAGGATTGGGAACGCGGTCGGGACTGATCAGCCCGTTGTTGCAGAAGTTGATGTCGCTGGCGTCATAGCGGTTGAAGTCGCCGCCGTAGCCGTATATTTCCACGCCGTTTTTCCCTTTCCATCGGCAAGACTGATCGACGAAGTCCCAGATGAATCCGCCCTGATATTTGGGGTATTTCCGGATAATGTCCCAATATTCCTTGAATCCTCCCATCGAATTGCCCATGGCATGAGCATATTCGCATTGGATGAGCGGCTTCGCGATGTCGCTCTCGCAGTAGTCGATGCATGCTTGATAGTCGCGATACATCGGGCAATAAATATCCGTCGATTCGCCGGTTCTCGCCATTTCGTACTGTACGGCACGGCTCTTGTCTTCGTTCTTGATCCAGCGGTAGCAGGCGTCGAAATTGGGTCCCATGCCCGCTTCATTGCCCAACGACCAAAAGATTACGGACGGGTGGTTGTAGCTGCGTTGCACATTGCGCTGATTGCGCTCCAAGTGCGCTTTGGCATACAAGGGGCTTTTGGCAAGTGTTTCTTCTCCGTAGCCCATTCCGTGCGATTCGACGTTGGCTTCGGCCACGACGTAGATGCCGTATTCATCGCATAAATCGTACCAGCGATTGTCGTCGGGATAATGGCAGGTGCGTACGGCATTGATGTTGAGCTGCTTCATGATGCGGATGTCTTGCTTCATGCGTTCGAGCGAGACGACGTATCCGCCGTCGGGGTCTATCTCATGCCTGTTCGCTCCTTTGAAAAGCACGGGCTGACCGTTGACCCATATCCGGCTGTCTTTCAGCTCTATCTTGCGGAAACCCACTTTAACGGGGATTACTTCCAGCGTGCGTGCGCCGCTTTTCAACGTTGCGGTGAGGGTATAGAGATTGGGGGTTTCGGCAGTCCATTTGGCGGGATCGGCCACGGCAAGCGTCGTGTGCAGACGTCCGGAGCCTTTCATGTCGGCCGTGGCGGCGGTGTTGCCTCGGGCATCGGTCAGGGCGAGCGAAACGACGGCGTTTCCTTGCACTTGCAAATCGACGCTCAGCGTGCCGTCCTTATAGGCAGCGTCGAGATCGGGCGTTACGCGGATGTCGCGGATGTGTTGCTTATGGCGGGCATAAAGGTAACAGTCGCGTCCCACGCCGGAATAACGGAAGAAATCCTGATCTTCAAGATATGTTCCGTCACACCAGCGGAACACTTGGAATGCAATCAGGTTTTTCCCGGGCTTCAGGTAGGGGGTCAGGTTGAATTCGGCTTCCAGTTTGCTGTCTTCACTGTAACCCACGTAGCGTCCGTTAACCCATAAATACATGTTTGAAGTTACGGAGCCGAAATGCGCGAACACTTCCTTTCCTTGCCATGCTTCGGGCAAAACGATTTCCTTGCGGTACGAGCCTACGTGGTTTTCGCTGACCGGAACCAACGGGGGATTGTTCTTGTATTGGTTGCGCCAGGCGTATCCGGTGTTGACGTAGAGCGGATCGCCGTATCCGTTCAGTTCCCACACGGCAGGCACTTGCAGGTTGTCCCAGCCGCGATCGTTGAAGTCGGTGCGGAAGAAATCGGTGGGGCGTTCGTCGGCGTTGCGCACCCAGTTGAATTTCCACGTGCCGTTGAGCGTCATGAAATTGGCCGAAAGTTCCTTGCGGGCTGTCTGCGCTTCAGTGTCCGAAGCATAGGCGAAATAATGCGTATGCATGGGCAGGCGGTTGACGGCGTTGACGTTGGGGTCTTTCCATTCGTTGAAGTTTTGCGCCTGCGCGGTCATGCAACCGAATGCGGCGAGGCAACAGGTGATGAGTTGTTTCTTCATGGTTTTTTGATGTATTGAGTCGTTAAACTTGAATGTGCGACACATGGGTGTCCCGGCCCGACGGAGCAATCGCGCCCTACACGAGTCTCATGCCTTCGGGAATGAACCGGCTGATGTCCTTGCCGAAGCCGAGCAATTCGCGCACTACGCTGGAGCTGACGCAGGTTAGCTCGGGCTCCGTGAAGAGCAGAATGGTTTCCACTCCGGCGAGTTTGCGATTGATGTCGGCAATGGTTTCTTCGTACTCGAAGTCTTTCACCGTGCGGATGCCCCGGACGATGAAACGGGCATCGAGCTGCTGCGCCAGATCGACCGTAAGGTTGTCGTACGACACGACACGCACACGAGGTTCGTCCCGATAGAGTTCGCCGATCATCCGCTCGCGTTGTTCCACGGGGAAGTAGGTGTTCTTGTTCTCATTGATGCCGATGCCGATAATGACCTCGTCCATAAACGTGAGGCTGCGCTCCACGATGGAATAATGGCCGATGGTGAAGGGATCGAACGTGCCCGGAAAAATTGCTCTTTTGATCATGATGCAAGGTCTTCTTCGATTACCAGATTGTCGATGATGAAACTCTGACGCTCCATCGTATTCTTACCCATATAGAACTCCAAGAGCTCTTTCACGGCATCGGTCTTGCGGAGCGTGACCTGTTCCAGACGCATGTCTTTGCCGATAAAATGCTTGAATTCATCGGGAGAAATCTCTCCCAACCCCTTGAAACGGGTTATTTCCGGGTTGGGGCCGAGTTCTTCGATGGCGCCTATGCGTTCTTCTTCGGTGTAGCAATAGATGGTCTTTTTTTTGTTGCGCACGCGGAACAGCGGCGTCTGCAAGATATGAACATGTCCCTTCTTGATGAGGTCGGGGAAGAATTGCAGGAAGAAAGTGATCATCAGCAGGCGGATGTGCATGCCGTCGACGTCGGCATCGGTGGCCACGATGACTTTGTTGTAACGCAATCCGTCGAGTCCGTCTTCGATGTTGAGAGCGGCTTGCAGCAGGTTGAATTCTTCGTTTTCGTAGACCACCTTCTTGGTCAGGCCGAAAGTGTTGAGCGGCTTTCCGCGAAGGCTGAACACGGCTTGGGTGTTGACGTCGCGGCTTTTGGTGATGGAGCCGCTGGCCGAGTCGCCCTCGGTGATGAAGATGCACGATTCTTCTTCAAGTCCTTTGGCTTTGGGGTCGTTGAGGTGAACGCGGCAGTCGCGCAACTTGCGGTTGTGCAGATTGGCTTTCTTGGCGCGTTCGCGGGCCAGTTTCGTAACGCCGGCAATGGCTTTGCGTTCTTTTTCCGATTCCTGAATCTTTTGCAGCATCACGTCGGCCACGTCGGCATGTTTATGCAGGAAGTTGTCCACTTCGCGTTTCACGAAGTCGCCCACGTGCTTGTTCACCGTAATACCTCCGGCGGCCATGTTGGTCGATCCGAGTTTCGTTTTCGTCTGACTCTCGAAAATCGGTTCCTCCACATTGATGGCAATGGCTGCCACCAGTCCGTTGCGGATGTCGTTATAATCTTGGTTCTTGTTGTAAAATTCCTTGATTGTGCGGGCGATGTGTTCCTTGAACGCGCTTTGGTGCGTACCGCCCTGTGTGGTGTGTTGCCCGTTGACGAAGGAGTAGTATTCTTCGCCATACTGTCCCGTGTGGGTGAACGCAATCTCGATGTCTTCGCCCTGGAGGTGGACGATGGGATAAAGCCCCGTTGCCGTCATGTTGTCGTTGAGCAGATCGACCAGTCCGTTGCGCGACATGATGCGTTGGCCGTTGTAAAGAATCGCCAGTCCGGTGTTGAGGTAGGTGTAGTTGCGAAGCATCGTTTCGATGAATTCCGACCGGAAGCTGTAATTGACGAACAGCGTATTGTCCGGTTCGAAGAAGATGTACGTTCCGTTTTCTTCCGTCGTGGGCAGGGTTTCGTCGGTTTGCAGGATGCCCTTCGAGAAGGTGGCGATGCGCACTTGTCCGTCGCGATAGCTGCGCACCTCGAAACGGATGCTCAGGGCATTGACCGCTTTCACGCCGACTCCGTTCAGCCCCACGCTTTTCTTGAAGGCTTTGCTGTCGTACTTGCCGCCGGTGTTGAGCACGCTCACGGCTTCGATCAGTTTGCCTTGCGGAATGCCGCGCCCGTAGTCGCGTACGCTGACGCTCAGGTTGTCCGTGACGCAGATTTCTATTTTTTTGCCGGCGTCCATCTTGAATTCGTCGATACTGTTGTCCATCACTTCTTTGAACAGGACGTAGATGCCGTCTTCGGCATGGGCGCCGTCGCCCAGCCGGCCGATGTACATGCCGGGACGGGTACGCACGTGTTCCATGTCGCTCAAGTGGCGGATGTTGTCGTCGGTGTAGTCAGTTAAGGGGAGGGTGGTGTTCAGTTCTTCCATGTTTTATGTTAAGTTGACGAGGGTTCGGATGAATAGAAAGCGGAGGCCGAAGGGCGGGGATGAGCGTGGCGGTCGGGACCGCACGGGAGTGAATCCCTTGCTTGCGGCTCTTGCGCACGGGTCAATCGATTTCCTTGATGAAGGCTCTTCTGCGTTTGTGCTGTTCGGTCTCGAAGTAGTCCCATTGCGCCTGTACCTTGCCGTTCAATTCGAGTTCGGGGTTGCTTTCCGCAAAGACGAAGCCGAGTTTCCGGTAAACGGGGATGAGGTCGGCGAAGAGCAAGGCGTTCACGCCCTTGTTCTGGTATTCGGGCTTTACGGCCACGAGCAGCAGGTCGAGCATCTTTGCACGGCGTTTCATGAACAAGGCTTTGAGCAGATGAAACCACCCGAAGGGCAACAACCGTCCGTGCGCTTTCTGCAAGGCTTCGGAGAGGGAGGGCATGGAGATGCCCACGCACACCAGTTTGTCGTCGGCGTCGGTGATGAGTGTCACCATGCGCAGGTCGACAATGGGGAGATAGGTACGCACGTATTGTTCGATTTGCCGTTGCGACAGCGGCGCATACCCGTAGAGAGGACTGTAAGCCTCGTTCATCAGTTCGAAGATGGCCTGTCCGTAGTCTTTGGCGATTTTCTTGCTCGAGGTGTATTTCTTCACCTTGAGCGCGTATTTCTTTTGAACCAGGTCGGCAATGCGCTGATGCTTTTCGGGGATGGATTCGGGCACATAAATCTTGTATTCCACCCAGTCGGCGTCCTTCCGGTAGCCCAGCCTTTCCATGTGTTCGGGATAATAGGGATGGTTATATATCGTGGCCATCGTGCTGAGGCGGTCGAAGCCTTCGATGAGCATGCCCTCGGCATCGAAGTCGGTAAATCCCAGCGGGCCGGCGATATGCGTCATTCCGCGTTCGCGTCCCCACTCTTCGACCGTGCGGAGCAGAGAGGCCGACACTTCGGGGTCGTCCGTAAAGTCGATCCACCCGAAGCGTACTTTCTTTTCGTTCCACAGTGCATTGGCCTTCCGGTTGATGATGGCGGCTATACGCCCCACGATCTTGCCGTCGCGACAGGCCAGAAAATAGTCTGCCTCGCAAAATTCAAACGCTGCGTTTTTATTCTTGTTGAAGGTGTTGAGCATGTCGTCATACAAATCGGGCACGGAATAGGGGTTTCCTTTGTACAGTTCGTAGTTGAAGCGAATGAACTTTTTCAGCTCCCGCTTGGTCGATACTTTCTTAATGATTAAAGACATACCTGTGTATTGATTGTATTTGAGACGGCAAAGATAGTCGATAATCTTGAAAGTGAGTCATGTGGAGGGGGAAAAGAAAAACGAAGCGGCCAAGCCCCCGGGGAAAAAGACGCCGCCGGTCTGTTCTGTATCGGCCGGAAACGGTCTTTGTTCTCATTCTCTTTTTCTACATTTGCACCGAATCCGTTATGCGAGAGACGAAAAATGAAGAAGAAAATAGTAAATAATTTGCACAAAACGAAGCCTTGTTCAGGTTGATCGACCTGCACGAGGAGCCTCCATATACGATGAAAGGCTGCGAACCCTGCGGGGTTTTGCAGCCTTTTTTGTTGAAAAAACGGACTGTTTTCCGTTCTACGGCCTCATGGTCGTTTTAGCAAAACGAAAAAATCGTTTTTGCAAAAACGACGCCTTTTTTGTTGAAAAAGCGATTTTTCGGCATCGAAAAAAAGATCC
>JBHAEN010000229.1:0-3033 GCA_041855645.1 Bacteroides sp.
CATGGGAAGCGGGTTTCCGAAATGCGTGCACTTGACGTCTGAAATGCACGTGTCTGACGTCTGAAATGCACGTGTTTCAGACGTCAAATGCACGCAGTTGTCGCGTGAATTGCACGCAATTCGGAAATCGAGGAAAAACATGTAAAAAAAAGAGAGAGTCGGGACACAGGATGGAGCAAGTGGAAAAACGCTCAAGCGGGACTTGTTTTCCCCGGAAAATGAGGATAGACTCATTGCCGGTATGGGAAATGGGGAGAACCGAAGGCTTCACGCTTTTAGCGGACGACGGCAATAACCCCAAAAATCAGGAGGATTCAAACAGAATGCCCGGACAAAAACCGGAATTCAAAACACGCAAGAAGCGTTTTACTGAAGAATCGACGAATTTTGCATTTGCCGGTTGATTCTACCCCTTCTCCCAGCCTTCGGAGTTTAACGAAAATTATTGTGGAAAAAATTCTTTAATCGGGAATAAGGTCGTAACTTTGCGGAAGTGAAAAATAAGATTCTTATTTACTCAAATTTAAAAAGAACAAGAATTATGTCAAAAGTAACCGTAGTAGGTGCAGGCAACGTAGGTGCGACATGTGCCAATGTGCTTGCGTTCAATGAAGTGGCAGACCAAGTTGTCATGCTGGACGTGAAAGAAGGCGTTTCGGAAGGTAAAGCAATGGATATGATGCAGACGGCACAGCTGCTTGGCTTCGACACCACCGTGGTGGGTTGCACCAACGACTATGCCCAAACCGCAAATTCGGACGTCGTGGTGATTACTTCGGGCATTCCCCGCAAACCGGGCATGACGCGCGAAGAACTCATCGGCGTGAATGCCGACATCGTGAAGTCGGTGGCCGGAAATCTCCTGAAATACTCGCCCAATGCCATCGTGGTGGTCATCTCCAACCCCATGGATACGATGACGTATCTCGCGTTGAAATCCCTCGGCCTGCCGAAGAACCGCATCATCGGCATGGGCGGCGCGCTGGACAGCTCGCGCTTCAAATACTTCCTTTCGCAGGAGCTGGGCTGCAACGCCAACGAAGTGGAAGGCATGGTTATCGGCGGACACGGCGACACGACCATGATCCCGCTGACCCGTTTCGCCACATACAAGGGCATGCCCGTGAGCCAATTCATGTCTGAAGAAAAGCTGAACGAAGTGGCTGCCGCCACGATGGTGGGCGGTGCCACTCTGACCAAGTTGCTCGGTACCTCCGCATGGTACGCACCGGGTGCGGCCGGAGCATTCGTGGTGGAATCCATTCTGCACGACCAGAAGAAGATGATCCCCTGCTCGGTCTATCTTGAAGGAGAATACGGTGTTTCGGACATCTGCATCGGTGTTCCCGTCATTTTGGGCAAGAACGGTATCGAAAAGATTGTCGAACTCGAACTCAATGCCGACGAAAAAGCGAAATTCGCCGCCAGTGCCGACGCCGTTCGCGGAACGAACGCCGCCTTGAAAGAAGTCGGAGCACTCTGAGGCCGCCTGCCCGAGAGTCACCATAAATAAAAAAACAGGGTTGCGCCGCCACGGCACAACCCTGTTTTTATTTCCCCGATACCCCCAAACGCTAATTATGCACCAGCGTACCAATCGGCTCTCCGGCCACAACCTTGCGCAGATTGCCCACCGTGTCCATGTCGAACACGATGATGGGCAGGCTGTTTTCCTTGCACATGCAGGTGGCCGTGAGGTCCATCACTTTCAGTCCCCGCTCCAACACTTCGTCGTAGGTAATCTTGTCGAACTTCACCGCCGTGGGGTCTTTCTCCGGGTCGGCCGTGTAGATGCCGTCCACGCGGGTTCCTTTCAGCATGACGTCGGCCTCTATTTCAATGCCGCGCAGGGAGGAACCTGTGTCGGTCGTGAAGAAAGGATTGCCCGTTCCGGCCGACATGATGACCACTTCGCCGTTCTCCAAGCATTCGATGGCCTTCCATTTGTTGTAAAACTCGCCGACGGGTTCCATTCTGATGGCCGTAAGCACTCGCGCCTTCACGCCGAAGGCGACGAGAGCCGAACTCAAGGCAAGGCTGTTGATGACCGTGGCCAGCATTCCCATTTGGTCGCCTTTCACCCGGTCGAAACCCTTACTCGCCCCGCTCAGTCCGCGGAAAATATTTCCCCCGCCGATCACGATGCCCACCTGCACGCCTTGGGCGTGGATTTCCTTGATCTGTTCGGCATATTCGGCCAGACGCTTTTCGTCGATGCCGTACTGTTTTTCGCCCATCAGGCTCTCACCGCTGAGTTTTAGCAGTATCCTTTTAAATGTTGCCATGATTCTTTGTCTGGTTAGAAAATCTGTTTTCGGACACAAAGATAGGACATTTACCCAAGTTGTCCGTTCAATGCAAGCGCTTTTCGCCTTTGAACATATTTCCGCCTCCGGTTGTTTCTTTTATACATTTATCTTTAACATAGAAAATCAACAAATTATGGCAACAACAAATTTCAAAGGTAATCCGGTGAAACTCACCGGTGAGTTCATACAGGCAGGCAAAGCGGCTCCCGATTTCGAACTGGTGAAAACCGATCTTTCCACGATTTCATTGTCCGACCTGAAAGGCAAGAAACTGGTTTTGAACATTTTCCCAAGCATGGACACGGGTGTTTGCGCGGCTTCCGTACGCAAATTCAATCAGTTGGCTGCCGGCCTTGACAACACGGTGGTGCTGGCCGTTTCCAAAGACCTCCCCTTCGCGCACAGCCGTTTCTGCACGACCGAAGGCATCGAAAACGTCGTACCCGCATCGGACTTCCGCAATTCCGGTTTCGCCGAGAACTACGGTGTCGGCATGGCCGACGGTCCGTTGAAAGGACTTCTGGCCCGTGCCGTGGTGGTCATCGGTTCCGACGGACAGGTGGTTTATACGGAACTGGTTCCGGAAATTACGCAGGAACCCGACTACGATAAAGCCTTGGCCGCACTGAAATAAAACGCATTCATCGCTTTAAAAAGCCGAACGACGAACGGAGAGCCGCACTTCAACCGTGCCTCACCATTCGTCGTTCTTCGTTTTTTCCCA
>JBHAEN010000230.1:0-8303 GCA_041855645.1 Bacteroides sp.
ACCTCGATAAGCTGATTAAAACTATCAGAGCTGCTTGTTGCTTTGAGGATAAATTCCGAAATTTGTTCACGTGTAAGTTCCATTATTCTGTCTGCTTTTTAGTTCGCACCTCTAAGATACGAATTTTGGAGCTTACACACTTTTTAGGGACACTACCGGCTGTTTGCCGGACAACAATAAAAAATCCATGTCGAAAAGAGGAACTTCTCTTCGACATGGATTTTCATCTCTGCCGGAATGCGGGACAACGGGAACGCGTCTCCGCCCCCCTTTCATCAGGTGAACCAGCGCACGTAGCAGAAGTCCTGACGATGCGGCAGATCGGCATGTTTGGGGAACATGCGATAGGCGTACTTGAAACTACCGGCATTCGACAGGCTGCACACGGCCTGAAACGTGTAGCACGTGCCTTCTTTCTTCACCACACGGAACGGTTCCACGGAGTAGACATGCTCCTTACCGTCGGCCGTGGTATGAATGGTGACCAGTTCGATTCCGATGGCGTCGTCCAATCCTTTCTCGTCGATGACGTAGGTAATGGTATAATCCTTACCGCTTTCGATGGTTCCCGTGCGCAGACTTTCCTCTTTATCGCAGGAAACGACTTCGATTTCATCCCACTTCGCGGCGACTTCTTCCTTCCATGCGGCAAGCTCGACGGCCTTGGCATTGTTGTTGGCCGAAAGCAGCCGGAAGCGTTCGGCCTGCTTGTTGTAGAACTTACGGTAGTAATCGTCGAGTTGCCGTTTCATGGTGTAATGGGGAGCAATCTGTGCAATGGAGTTTTTGATGACCTTCACCCAGCCTTCGGAGTATCCCCGTTTGTTGCGTGCGTAATAGAGGGGCAGTATCTCCGTTTCGAGAATGCTGTAAATGGTGGCTGCATCGAGCTGATCCTGATATTCCTGATTCTGATAGGTGCGTTTCTCGGTCAAAGCCCATCCCGCACCCTCGCGATAGCCTTCGAGCCACCATCCGTCGAGCACGGAGAAGTTGATTACTCCGTTCATCAAGGCCTTTTCGCCCGACGTTCCCGAGGCTTCGAGCGGACGGGTGGGCGTATTCAGCCAGATGTCGACCCCCGATACCAAACGGCGGGCCAGATGCATGTCGTAATTTTCAAGGAAGATGATCTTGCCGAGGAACTCGGGTCGACGGGATATTTCGATGATGCGCTTGATGAGCCCCTGCCCCGCGCCATCGTGCGGATGGGCCTTTCCGGTGAAGAGGAACTGCACGGGATAGTCGGGGTTATTGACAATCTTGGCCAAACGATCGAGATCGGTAAACAGCAGGTGGGCCCGTTTGTAGGTGGCGAAACGACGTCCGAATCCGATGAGAAGGGCGTTGGGATTGATCTTATCCATGAGCGAGACGATGCGCGAAGGGTCGCCCTGATTGTTCAACCACGTTTCACGGAACTGTTTACGGATGAAATCGACCAATTTGGTCTTCATCGCCTTGCGGGTGTTCCATATCTCTTCGTCGGCTACGTCGTAGATGGCCGACCAAATGCGCGGGTTCGACTGGTCGGCAAGGAAACCGGCGTCGAAATAACGGGCATAGAGTTCTTTCCACTCAGTGGCGCACCACGTGGGGAAATGCACGCCGTTCGTCACGTAGCCCACGTGATTCTCTTCGGGGAAATAGCCTTTCCATATCGAGGAAAACATCTCCTGCGAAACCTTTCCGTGGAGCCAGCTCACCCCATTGACCTCTTGCGAGGTGTTGCAGGCGAAGACCGACATGCAGAATCGTTCACTCTTGTCGTCGGGGTTGTTACGGCCAAGCCCCATCAGGTCGTCCCACGTTATGCCCATGCGTTCGGGATATCCGCCCATATACTTGCCGAAGAGGCTTTCGTCGAAATAGTCGTGTCCGGCCGGCACGGGTGTGTGCACCGTGTAGAGCGAAGAAGCGCGCACCAGCTCGATGGCCTGATCGTAAGTCAGTCCCGTGGCCACATAATCGCAGATGCGTTGCACGTTGATGAGAGCGGCATGTCCCTCGTTGCAGTGATAAATGTCTTTCTTGATACCCATCGCCTTGAGTGCGAGCATCCCTCCGATGCCGAGCAGAATTTCCTGTTTGAGGCGGTTTTCCCAGTCGCCGCCGTAGAGTTGATGAGTAATGGGGCGGTCAAATTCGCTGTTCATCTCGTTGTCCGTGTCCAAGAGATAGAGCGAGATGCGCCCCACATTGACGCGCCACACGCAGGCATGAACGTAGTAATCGAGGTAGGGCACGTCGACGATGAGCGGATTGCCTTCGCCGTCGAGCACGCGATCTATGGGGAGTTGCCCGAAGTTCTGGGCCTCGTAGTTGGCCAGCTGCTGACCGTCCATCGAGAGGGTCTGGGTAAAGTAACCGTAACGATAAAGGAAGCCCACGGCGCAAAGATCGACATTGCTGTCCGACGCTTCCTTGAGGTAGTCGCCGGCAAGCACTCCGAGTCCGCCCGAATAGATTTTGAGCACATGCGTCAAACCGTATTCCATGCTGAAGTACGCCACGGACGGACGTTTCTTGTCGGGTTCCACGTTCATGTATTCCTTGAAACGGGCATATACCTCGTCCATGCGACGCAAAATGGCCTTATTCGTGGCGAGGGCTTCGAGCTTGTCGTAATTCATGCTTTCGAGCAACAGCACGGGATTGTGTCCGCACTCTTTCCAAAGCGCCGGGTCGAGATCGTGAAAAAGATCGATGGCATCGGCATTCCATGACCACCAGATGTTGCGGGATATCTCCGACAGTTTTTCCAGCTCGACCGGAATGCGCGACTTCACCGTCACTTCCCGCCAGTTGGGCGTATTTACGTTACTTACTTGAATCTTCATAATGTGACTTCTTTGTTTGGTTATAATGAATGAATGGGTCTTTTTTTTTCTTCATCAATCGGCCATGCGTTGCCGTGCACGGCGCAAGGCCACGTCGTAGGCCGAATCGTAATGGCGGATGAAATGCTTCCACAATGCCTGAGAAGCGACGGCGGCGGCTTGCTTGCGAATCGTTCCGACTTCGGTTTCCGTTTTCTCCGAAAAGCGAAGCAGAGTCTCACAGATGCCTTCGGCCACATCCGCGTCGTTGTAGTCCGAGCGGTGCAACACTTCGACACCGCCTTCGATGCCCTGAGGATGGTTGAGACCATTGGCCCAGCGTCCGAATCCGGCAAGATCGGTCGTCACCGTGGGCACACCGAAAGCCACGCTTTCCAGCGGTGTGTATCCCCACGGTTCGTAGTAAGAGGGGTAGACGGTCAGATCGAGTGCGGGAAGAATATCGTAGTAGGACGTATTGAGTATCCCGTCGTTACCGTCGAGATAGCAGGGGATGAAGACAACCTTGACTTTGCTTTCCGCCTCGTTGTTCAGCCCCAACCGACGAATGGCGCCAAGCACCTGATCGTTTTGCATGTCGTGCAGGCGATGGGTGATGCAGGGCATTTCGAGCGGCTTGTCGGCCACATTGTTGTTTTGCATGCGCCATCGGAGATCTTCGCGCGGCGCAGCCACCCATCCGGGCACACAGACGAAGGCGAGAACGGAACGGTCGAGCCGGGAGTCGGCATTGAGCCGGGCCATCGCTTCGAGAAAGACGTCGATGCCCTTGTTTTTGAACTCATATCGTCCGCTGGTTCCCACGATGAGCGTCGACGGATCCATCCGGACACCCGTCAGTTTGTGCGCTAAATCGAGCAACAAGGCACGGGCACGTTTACGTTTGCCGCGATAGGCGGCAGGCTTCGGGACGAAATCATCTTCAAAGCCGTTCATCTGCACCACATCCACGGGTTTCTCCAGCAGCTGCCTGCATTCCGTGGCGGTAATTTCGCTGACGGTGGTAAAGCAATCGGCATGGTGTGCGGCCTGCTTCTCCACAGAATGTTTCGAGCGGACATTCAGTTCCTGAGCCATCTGGTCGCCTTGATAAGCAAAAAGATAATCGTATAGCGGCTTGTGGTTGCCGGCAATGGAACGGCCCACGGTAGTGGCGTGCGTCGTGAAAACGGTCGCAATCTCAGGAACGGCCTCGCGCACGTAAAGCGCACCCATTGCAGACATCCACTCGTGAACCTGAAACACGACTTTGTCTTCCGGCATCAACTGATAGCGATAGAAACTCTCGACCACCCGGCCTGCGGCATAAGCGAACAGGGAAGATTCGTCATAATCGCCGTAAGCATGCAGCGAATCGACCTCGAAACGATTCCACATCTCCGTATAAATCTCGTTCTTACGGGAGAAAAACGGGCGGAAATCGACAAGAATCGCCACCGGCCGGCCGGGTACGTTCCAGCGGCCCACGCGCACGGCAAGTCCGTCGGCTTCGGCCGCATGGCCTTTCCAGTCGGCATAAAGAGATGCGGATTCTTCAAAGAGAGGATTTTCCGCATCCGCCCACAAGTCCGGTCCGATGAATATGAGTTTGTCACGAAAGCGCTGTTGCAGAGTGCGTGCGCGCGTAGAGAGTACGGTATAGATCCCGCCTACTTTATTACATACTTCCCAACTGGATTCAAAAACGTAATCCGGCAAGAGGAGTTCTTCCACCATATATACTATAATACAATGTATGTTCTTTGTTCCGTGTGCAAAAGTACAACATTATTCTTTGAACAACAACCCCTTATGAAAGAAATCTATTTACCCGCGCCGTTTATAGCCTCCCGACGCGCACGGATCGGCGGCATCGACCGGAAAGCTCCGGAGAACGGGCCGCACCGTCTTCGTCCTCACTCTCCGCATCCGCCGTCGGGTGAAAGGGGAGCCGAAAAAAAAGCCTCTCGCCCCACCCTTTTCGGGAAGGAGCAAGAGGCTTTGCAAGCAATCCTCGGGAGCGGGACTTTACACCATCAATGCGGCAACCAACGCCAAGATGGCATAGAATTCCGGCAGAGCGGCATAGATCATGGTGTTCGTCAACACGTCATGTCCCTGAGCCATGGCGGCTACCCCGTTGGCACAAACCTGAGCCTGACGAATGGACGAAAACAGACAAACGAAACCTACGGCAGCACCCACACCCAACAACAGCGGGCCTTGAGTGGCGAAGTCTTTACCCAACCACATCAGGAAAGCCACGAAACCATACAACCCCTGAGTGGCGGGCAGGGCAGCCAACAGCATATAACCGGCCGACTTCGAGGGATCTTTCTTCAAAGCTCCTTCGGCAGCGTTTCCCACGATCGTAGTTCCGTAACTACTTCCAATTCCGGCCAAAGCCAGCATCAAGCCCAAACCGATGTAACCTAATAATTCATTCATAATGTTCCTAAAGTTTTATTTGTTATTGAATAATTGATTGTTTAGTTATTTGTGGGCAGATCCGAAAGGCTTGTACATAACTCCTTTCCCCTCATAACCCGAGTTTTTGAAATACTCCACGAACGTCAAACGCAGCGGATGCACGAACGCGCTCAGGCAGGACATGCCGATGTTCAGCGCATGACCGAACACCAGAATCAGGATACAGAAGAACCAACCGGGCACACCGCCGGCCGACTCCTGCACCATAAAGCCCAGCTGATTGAAGACCGAACCGAGCATGCCGCCCGCCAATCCCAAGGCATACAGACGGATGTACGAAAGAATATCGCCCATCAGCCCCGTAGCCATGTTGTACGTATCCCACAATCCGGCCCCGATGTTCATCAGCACGTTTCGCCGAAGGTTGTTGAGCAGATAAATGGCAACGGCCGAAACTCCGCCGATAATCAGAAATGCCCATGTGGATACGTGTTCGGGAATCAACTGCATGAACGAAAGCGAACCGGTAATCGAGAATCCGGCCACCAACAAGAGCCAGCCCCATGAACTCAATGAGTCCTTAAAACCGAAGCGTACGGTAGAAACGACGGCTTTCACCGTCATGCCCACGATTACATGAACAACGCCTATAATCAGGGCCAGCACCATGGTCTTGTCGTATCCCGTATCGCCGACCTTGCCGACGATCATGAACTGTTTCAGACTGTCGGGCAGGTTCATGTCGAACAGATTCGCGCCGAAGAACGTGCCAAACACGGCTCCGAGCAACATGGTGGCCACGCCGAGCGTAATGACGAGATTCATCATGCCGCGCAAGGAATCGGGCAGCTTCCGTTTCAGGAAAAAGCCCAAAAGAATCAGTATGATTCCGTAACCGGCATCGCCCATGCAATAGGCAAAGAATAAAGTAAAGAACGGAGCAATCATGGGAGTAGGGTCGAACTCCGCATATTCGGGCATGCCGTACATCTTCGTCAACACTTCATACATCCGCGTGAAAGCGTTATTCTTCAGTTTGATGGGCGCCGGATCTTCTTTGGAAGCGGCCTTCAGTTCGTAGTACACTCCGCAAGTGTCCAGTTCTTTACGCACTTCGGCTTCGTTTTCCTCCGGAATCCATCCTTCGAGCAATACGGCGGCGCCTTCGAGAATCCGCTCTCCGTTGAGCCTTACGGTCATCAGGTCGATGTCGCTCTGCAAAGCGTCGCGGTGCGTTTCCATGGCGCGGTAGTTGGAGCGGCAGAAAGAGACCAAGTCTTGCCGGGCCTGCTCCAGATCCCGCTCGGCCGCGATTTTCTTCTCCGCAAGCTCCGACAAGCGGGTCGACGGCAGACGTACGGTTTCGGCAAACAGTTCGACCGGGCCTTGAGACACAACGACAAAGTAAATGTATCCTCCCCGTTCGGCCACTTTGACCACATTATACTGTTCTTCCCACTCTTCCGCATAGTCCTTGTTCTGGCAGGAGTGGAAAGAGATGTTCCAACCGGCTTCTTTCAAACGGTGCACCGCATTCCAGTCGAAATCGCCCCACACTTCCAGCTGAGCCATATCCCGCTCCAGCGAGAGGATGTGCTGACCGGTTTCCTGTATGCGTTCCTGTAAAGACTCGTACCGCCCCGCCAGCTCTTCCGCATCGGAGGGATGAGGAGCTTCTTCCCGTTCCGCCACGTCGCCACCCGAATGCTTGTGCATCTCGGCAAGCAGATTTTTATATGCGGCACGCCTGGCCAAAGAAGCCTGCAACTTTTCGTCGGGTTCGCCACACTGTTTCTCCACAATATGCACCACGCCGAGTTCGCGCAAGCGGTCTAAGAAATATTCGTACTCCTTATGATAGACTAAGAAGGTGAGTTTCTTCATCTTGGTAATCATAGCTTTTCCTCCTCTCTGTTGTCTTGATGAGATTTCATGATTTTCTGCGAAGATTTAGAAAGGTTTTCTTCGTCTTCCATGAAGCGTTTGATCTTCCGCAGCGCATCCTGATAGCCCGGTATCTGTACCTTCTCAAAAAGATTTACCTTCTGAGTGGTTTTCTTTCTCGCATGTTCCAAAAGGTTCAGCTTGGCAAGCGTGAACTCCCTTTCGATGGCCGTATGGGCAAGCCCCTGAATCAACCGGATGCCTTCGGCATACCATTTGGGAGCATTGAACATGCTGTACGGCCGCGTTTCGAAATCAATGTTTTCGAGCAGCGGAACCCGCACGCCGGCTATCTTCTTCACGCCAAGGTGAACGTCTTTTACCTTTATCAATGCAGGATCGAACTCATTCCAAAGGGCGAACATGGCTTCGTAGGCTTGAATCTGTTGTTCGAGCCTTTCCTCCAAAGCCTCCGCGTCGGTTTTACAACGTTTTACTTCCATGCGAAGCGCGCTTTCCTTATTCTTGATGATGGGAAGTGTGCGCACCCGCACTTTCAGTTGCTTTTCGAGCTGCTGCAAGGAGGTTTTATTATATTGAAACTTTATAGCCATTTCGGTTATGCTGAATTAGTTCTTCGACCAAAATTCGTCGACCAGTTCCTGTTTGATGTTTACCTCTTCCGGACGGAAGTATTTACCGAACAATCCCCAAGCCACATCGAGCATTTCCGTGGTGTTCAGGTTCACGTCGATGGCGAGCAGTTGATTGGAATAGTCTTTGGCAAACGCCAACGTACGCTCGTCGTAGTTCGTGAGGTCGAAACCGTTTTCCATCTTCGTCTTGGCATTGGCGGCATCGGCATAAAGACGCACGGCGGCATTCATTACCTGAGGATGGTCTTTGCGCGTTTTTTTACCCGTGACCAACTGCTTCAGGCGCGAGAGCGAACGGAACGGGTCAACGATGACCTTACCGATGTCGCTGTCGCGACGAAGGAAGAGCTGACCTTCGGTGATGTATCCCGTATTGTCGGGTACGGCATGGGTGATGTCGCCGCCGGACAGTGTGGTCACGGCAATAATCGTTATCGAACCGCCCGAGGGGAACTGCACGGCCTTTTCGTAAATCTTCGCCAGATCGGAATAGAGCGAACCGGGCATCGAGTCT
>JBHAEN010000231.1:0-5168 GCA_041855645.1 Bacteroides sp.
CTATCGTGGGTGCTTCGGTACTGGTCAAAGGAACCACACAAGGCACCATCACAGACCTTGACGGGAAATTTACATTGGCCAATGTACCAAGTTCTGCCAAAACTCTGGTCGTTTCGTACGTAGGCATGCAAACACAAGAAGTGGCCATAAAACCGACAGTGAGAGTCGTTTTGAAATCGGATGCCGAGATTCTGGATGAGGTTGTGATTACCGTTCCCTATGGTGTGGCTAAAAAATCTTCATTCACCGGATCGGCAGCAGCCGTAAGCAGTGAAAAAATCGCGAAGATGCAGGTTGCCTCGGTATCCAAAGCCTTGGAAGGTTCGGCTGCCGGTGTATCGGTAACCAGCGCCAGCGGACAGCCGGGTGAGAATGCTCGCATCCGCATCCGCGGCATCGGTTCATTCAGTGCATCATCCGCACCCCTCTATGTGGTAGACGGCATGCCCTACGATGAAGATGCCGTCAACGCCATCAACCCTGCCGACATAGCCAGTCTGTCAATCCTGAAAGATGCTTCATCGGCAGCTTTGTACGGTTCACGCGCAGCAAACGGTGTAGTAATGATTACCACCAAAAAAGGATTGACCGACCGCTCCAAGGTGACGCTCGACGCACGCTGGGGGCTGAACACCCGAGGCGTTCCCGAATACGACATCATGAAAGACCAACGTCAATACGTTTTGACCGCATGGACAGTGCTGAAAAACCAATCTACCGGCACTGAAGCCTCCGACGGACTCATCGGCGCCATCGGTTACAACCCATTCCTCGGCGTGGACAACGCGGCCATGGTGACTTCCGACGGAGTTGTGTCATCTGCCGCCTTGCGTCATTATGACGACTGGGCAGATGCGGCTTTACACAACGGATTTCGTCAGGAATACAACCTGAGCGTACAAGGCGGTAATGCCAAAACAACACACTTCCTCTCGATGGGTTATCTGAAAGACGAAGGTATCTTAAGACATACCGACTTCGAACGTTACTCCGCACGTGCCAACATGAATCATAAAGTCAATAAATTCATCGACTTGGACGGAACCCTCGCATTCGCAAGAACAGAGAAAAACGCAGGACAGGCACAGGGAGCAAGTTTAAGCAACTACGCCAATGCGTTTATGTTCACTCAGCAAATTGCCCCGATTTACCCGGTATATGCAAGGAATACAGCCGGTGAACTTCAGTATGACGAGAGCGGGAATGTGATTTTCGACTATGGAGACGGCACATACAGTACCCGCATGGGAGGCTTTGCCAATCAAAACCCCGCCGCCAACTCAAGTTTGGACGTACACCAAACATTGAATGACAACTTTAACGGACGCGGAACAATCAACATTCGTATCCTCGACGGACTGACTGCCACCGCAAACATCGGTTACGATTTGATGAACCAAATCCGTACAGACCACATGAATCAACTTTACGGTGATGCCGCAAAAGTCAGAGGACGTACTTACAAGTACAACATACGCAATGAAACGCTTACTGCCAACCAACTGTTAAACTACAACAAGACTTTTGGCCTGCATAACATCGACTTGATGGCCGGACACGAATCTTACTCATTCGTCAGCCGCAATCAATACACCCATAAATATAACTTTTTTGTCATCGGAAATCCGGAATTCAACAACGCCATCACGATGAGCGATATGGAATCCTATAAGCAGGAACATAGCATGGAAAGTTATCTCGGACGCCTGAACTACGATTATGACGGAAAATATTACTTTTCTGCCAGTATCCGTACGGACGAATCATCGAAATTCCACCCCGACCACCGTCGCGGTACATTCTGGTCAGTGGGAGGTTCATGGAGAATGACTCAAGAAGCGTTCCTGAAAGATATACCCTGGCTCTCCAACCTCCGTTTGAAAGGTAGCTATGGAACGCAAGGCAATGACGGGATTTTGGACATAAACGGCTATGTAATGTATCAACCCTACTTGAAACAATACACCGTATCCAACAACGCCGGAAGTTTCTCCGTAGTGGAAACCTATCGTGGCAATAAAGAACTGACTTGGGAAAAGAGCAAAAACCTGAACATTGGTCTGGACGCCTCTTTCTTTGACAATCGCATACAGCTGGAAGCGGAATTTTTCTTAAAGAAAACCACAGACATGCTCTACAACATGCCTTACCCCGTATCCTCCGGTATCTCTTATGTTCCGATGAACCTGCTCGACATGCAAAACAAAGGTTTTGAATTTACCCTCACGGCAACCCCCATCCGGACGAAAGATTTGGTATGGAACCTCTCTCTTAACGGAACGACCTATTCCAATAAAATCCTGAATCTTCCGGAGTCCAAAAGAGAAAAAGGAATCATCCACGGCACTTCGTCGCTTTTCCGCTTGATGGAAGGTTCTTCTTTGTACGAACTCTACACTTATGAATACGCAGGCGTCAATGCAACAACAGGGGCGGCACAGTGGTATGTGGACGAACTCGATTCGGATGGCAACCGCGTAGTTACCGAAGACTATACAAAGGCGTCTAAATTCGAGTTAGGCAGCACCCTGCCGAAGTTCTACGGAGGTTTCTCCACAGACATTGCCTACAAAGGATTCGATTTTTCCGTTGCAACCAGTTTCCAATTGGGAGGAAAAGTGTATGACAGCATGTATGCCACCTTTATGCACTCGGGAAGCAACATGGGAACCAACTGGCATAAAGACATCCTGAACGCGTGGACATCGGAGAATGCCAACACGAACATCCCCATCTTGAACGGTTCGCAAAATGCAAACAGCGTTTCTTCACGCTTCCTGGTCAATGCTTCCTATTTCAACATCCGGAACATTTCATTGGGCTATACATTGCCTAAAACATGGCTGAAGGCTGCCGCCATCGACAACGCCCGCGTGTATGTGTCCGCAGACAATGTAGCCTTGTTCTCCAAACGTAAAGGAATGGACCCGCGCCAATACACCTACGGTTACTCGGCAGCCAACTATTCCGCAATCCGTACCCTGTCATTGGGTATAAATGTAAACTTCTAAAAACCGAACGAATATGAAATATACAAAATATTTAGCCATAATGGCGGCTGCATGGACACTCAGTTCCTGCGGCGACAGTTTCTTGGACAAAGAACCTACCCAGAACGCTTCGGAAGATCAGTTGAAAGCCTTATTGGCCAAAGACCCCACCAACATCAAAGCCTATATTTCGGGATTTTACAAAAACATGTTCAACCCCGAAGCTCGAGCCAGTCATGACGATTTCGGCCTGAAAGCCTTTGAATTGGCCACAGACCTAATGGGGGGAGATATGGCATATCGCACCAGACATTTTTTCGTTTACGACTATGAATGGGACAACCGCGGTTCGAGTTATCGCCGTCCCAAAACATACTGGCAAGAGTTTTATGCCGTAATCAGCGGAGCCAACGAAGTCATTTCCAATCTGGCCCACTTAGCCGAAAGCGGAGACGCAACGATTGAAAAATACCTCGGAGAAAGTTATACCATCAGGGCGTATTGCTATTTCTGGCTGATCAACATGTATCAACAACCTTATCAGTGGAACAAAGATAAGGCAGGCATTCCCCTCTATACGGAAAGCGTAACCCGGTTGGAACGCGTTCCTGTGGGAGAAATCTATACCCAAATGCTGAGCGACATCGACAAAGGATACAATTTCCTGAAAGGTAAAGGAATTTCTTCCAAAGCCGAGCTGAACGAGTATGCCGCAGCCGCTATTTACGCCAACATCCTGTCGTTTGTAAACGATTATACCGACCAATGGAATGAAGTGGCCAAATATGCCAAAATCGCCATTCAAGGCGGAACCTTGATGAGTGAGGCACAGCTGCTGTCGGGTTTCAACGACCTGTCGCTGAGTGAAGTTCTTTGGGGTGCTGACATTGATTCGGAATCCAATACGTTCTACGCTTCTTTCATGAGTCACGTAGACCCATATAGCCCGGGATATGGCGGCGCATCGGGCAACTACAAAATGATTTCAAGCGACCTGTATGACCAAATTGCCGATACGGACATTCGCAAAAAATGGTTTGGGGTAGACCTTGCGGAAACCAATGCGCATTACAATTACAGACAGTACATACAACGCAAATTCATTGACGTGGGTTCCACTGCCCCCGATTTCACGAAAACCGGAGATACGTTCTGTTCCGATTACATTTTCCTGCGCACGGGCGAAATGTATTTCGTGGCCGCCGAAGCATTATATAGAGCGGGCGACACTGACGGCGCATTGACCTTGCTTAAAGAAATCATGACAGCCCGCAACCCGTCATACGCCTTCTCCGGAAGCGGTGACGACCTGCTCAATGAAATCATGTTACAAAAACGCATCGAGATGTGGGGCGAAGGCCGTCGTTTGTTTGACATGAAACGTCGCAATGAAAATCTGGACAGGACGCAGGCAACCAACCACAGTGCCACAACTCCAAAGAGCATCACCGCCGGCGACAAACGTTTTATCTATCAGATTCCGGATGCCGAGCTAAATGCCAATGACCAAATTACGGAACAAAACGAATAACGGTCGTCGCTGAAACGACAAACGTTTGTAAGACTTCTTTTTATACAAGGCTGTTCGCAATCACCCGCGGACAGCCTTTTTTTGTGTTCAATCCACAGCTTGCACCCACCCGCACATTCATCAAGTAACGGTATTTTTTCCAAATTTGGCTTTTCATTCTCACGCCACAGCACTATCTTTGCCCCAACTTACAACATTAAAAGAAAAGAACAACTATGGCAATGCATACATGGTTCGAATGCAAAATCCGTTACGAGAAAACAATGGAGAACGGAATGCAGAAGAAAGTGACGGAACCCTACCTCGTAGACGCACTCAGCTTCACCGAAGCCGAGGCCCGCATCATCGAAGAAATAAGCCCGTTCATCACAGGCGAATTTACCGTGTCGGACATCAAACGGGCGAATTACAGCGAACTGTTCGCGAGTGACGAGATGACGGCCGACCGCTGGTTCAAATGCAAACTGCTCTTCATCACGCTCGACGAAAAAAGCGGAGCCGAGAAAAAGACTTCGACACTGGTGCTGGTACAAGCCGCCGACCTGCGCGACGCCGTCAAAAAACTCGACGAGGGCATGAAGGGAACGATGGCCGATTATCAGATTGCCGCCGTGGCCGAAACACCCATCATGGACGTGTATCCTTAC
>JBHAEN010000232.1:0-5688 GCA_041855645.1 Bacteroides sp.
GAAAGCGTTATGCGTCTTTCCGGCATTTTTTATTGTTTGGCGTCCGCTAAAAGCGTGAAGTCTTGAGCATATCCCATCTCTTTGGAAAAGCCAAACCTCTGCTTGAGCGATTTTCCACCAGTTCCATCCCGTTTCCGACGCTCTCTTTCTTAAAAAAAACGATTCGCCCCGGTTATCGAATCGCACGTGATTCATGCGACAATCACGCGTGTTGTCTGAAATACGTGCATTCTTTCCGGAATTACACGTAGAAAAACAGCAGCAACAACAGCAGATTCACACCGATAACCGTGCCGAATCCTCCCGCAATCCAGGGCCGCAACCGATTTTCGCGTCCCACGAAGAAGAGGGCATAACACATGTTCATCAGTATATTGCTGATGATGGCTTGCAGAATGCAGGCGGCCACCAAGCTTATGGCCAAGCCGCCTTTTCCTTGCAGCAGGTTAAGGATGAACGGAGTGATGTCGCTGAGCCCGGAGATGAACGAGAGCATACGCAGCCCGTCCGTGCCCGCATAAACCAGCGTGTAGTGCGTGAGCACCGTGAACAGTACGAACAGCACGGCAAAGATCAAGGCGACCTTAAATTCCAAAGGATTGCTGCTGTCTTCTTCTTCCGCGGCCGATTCGTTCGTTTCCGTTCGAGGCCTGCGCAAATAGATAAAAAAGGCTGTCCCCGCCGCCACCAACGCCATGACAAGCAAATACGGATAGACCACGGAAAAGGCCTCTCGGCTGAAAATGAATATCAGAATCAGAAAGCGCAAGAACATCACGCTTACTGCCATCAGCATGGCCGATACATATTCTAAGGCTTCCCGGGCCGAAGCCTTTCGGCTTTTGCGTGCCAGTACGGATATGGTGGCAGTGCTGCTGTACAATCCGCCCACGACGCCCGAAACCAATATGCCCGATTCCCGGAAAACGTAACGCTTGAGCAGGTAGGAGAGGTAGGAAATGCCCGAAACGACCACCGTGGCCAGCCAAATGGAGTAGGGAGTGAGATTGATTTCCGGTATCAGACTCTCTCGCGGCAGGATGGGAAGAATGATTCCGCTGATGGCAAGAAACTTGGCCAGCGTGATCATCTCATCGTTCTTCATGCGTTGTGCCAGCTCGGTAAACGTATGCTTGAGTTCAGTGAACAGCAACACGGTGACGATGATCATGATGTAGAACCATGACGGTTGAGTGGCCACGATAGGGGCAATGCAGTAGGTGATGAGCGCGATGATGATGGTCGTGACGCCGAACACGTGAAACTGCGACTGCTTCACGTAGTAATTCAACCCCAGCAGCAAGCCCAGTATGGCTCCGCCGCCCATGAACAGGCGATATTCCACGGGGTCGAGGATGTAGAGCAGATACCCCAGTATGCCGATGAACGTAAACGTGCGGTCTGTGCCGAAGAGCGTTGTTTCGCCTTCCCGTTTCAGGCTGATGCGTCGCTGCGAAAGGCCGATGAGCAGGGAAAAGAGCGTGACGAGCAAGAACGATACCAGTTCTTTGGGCAGATAATTATACAGTTGTTCCATAAAAAGCTGATGTTACGATGTGCGATGCCTCCGCGAAGCGATCGGTGTCACCATGTGCGATAGGGCTTTTGGGTGAGGTGGGAGTTGTAATAGCGATGGTCGCCCGTCACCTCCCGGCCGATGAAGCCGGGCTTCTCGTAGATTTCGTCGACGTCGGACAGTTCGACTTCGGCCAGCACGAGTCCGGCATTCTCTCCGAAAAATTCATCGACCTCGAAAACGTGTTGGCCGCAATTAACCAGATAGCGTATCTTTTCGATGCGTCCCGGCAGGCAAAGCTCCATCAGTTCTTCGGCTTCGTCGACGGGGATTTCGCGCTCCCATTCGTAGCGGTTCAGTCCGTTTGCGGCCGACGGGCCTTTGATGGTGAGATAGCCCTTGTCGTCACGGATGCGTACGCGCACGGTACGTCCGTTCGAGGAGCAGATGTACCCCTGTCGGATGAGGCTGTGTGCAAAGGCTTGCGACTTGAATTCGCCGCAGACCAGAAATTTTCGTTCGATTTCTTGCGCCATGTCTTCACAATGCGTTAAAAAGGGAATGAAAAAGGAAAGGCGACCGCTCCGCACGGACAGTCGCCTGCTGCAAAGCGTTATCCCCAAACGGAGAAAACGACGAGCAAAAGCAAAGCCAAAACCAATAGCGCCACGAACACCACTTTAACGGCTTGTTCGGCCTTCGCGTCTTTGCGTCCCCGACGGGTTTTTTTCTTACGACTTGTCATAAGCGGTTCTGTTTATGTGTAACATTTAACAAAGAAAAGCGAAATGCGGAAGGTTTGCAAATATCTGTACGTTTTTTTGCCGGCCCTCTTTAAATCTTATTTCCAGAACTTCTTTTTGGAGGTTTTGCCGATGCCCGGATTGAAACTGTTGGTCGGGTCGAGCGTGCGGTAAAACTCTTTCAGGTCGGTATTGGCTTCGTAGAGATGTCCCACGTTGTGTTCGGCCGGATATTGTGCGCCGCGACGGTCCAGTATCTTCAGCATTTCCCGTTCGATTTCCTCGCAATCGTAACCTTTCCTGATCACATAGTCCTGATGGAGCACATGACACATGAAGTGCCCGTAGTAGAGTTTGTGCAGAATCTTTTGATCCAGTTCGGGCGGCAACTGTTCGAACCAGTTTTCGTCATTGCGCCGAAGCGCGATGTCCAGAGCCACGATTTCCTCCACCTCTTTTTCGTGTACCGAACGGTATCTGACAGCCGCCGAGGCCACGGCAAAGCGCAACAACATGGCCGCCTGAGCTTGTCGGGCGTCGCATTCGAAATAGCCTCCCCGCCGTTTGTCGGCAAACAAGGTTTTCAGGTAGGCTCGCGCTTCTTCCACGCCGACTCCTCCCATTTTGAGAATCAAGTGATGTTCGTAATTGTCGCGATATTCCCACAGGATGGGCGGAAGATGCTTCGGCATCAGCTTGGAGGTGAATTGAAGAAACTTTTCGCTGAAGTGGTGGGGCATGAAGGGGATTTTGCGGGCGATTCTGTCGGCCCACACTTTGGTGGCGAACAAGCGGGGCAGGTATTCCGTGCCTACATGCTTGATGTACCAGAAAGTGTCTTTCCCGTACCGGGCTGCCATGTCGAAAGCGGTCCGGTGTATGTACTCGCCCGAAATGGGTATCCGGGTAAACGAGCTCAGGATGTGCCGACGCAGTTGGGTCAACACGGCGGTATCGTTCGTGCCGATGTAGAACACCGCCGTTTCCTTTTCGGCCGGAAAAGTGTCGACCCGCACGGCGAAGACGCTCAATCTTCCGGCGCTTCCCGAAGCCTCGTGCAGTCGGGCGGGATCGGCATTGAAGCGGGCGGGCGTGTCGGCGTCGACCTGACGAACGTGATGGCAATATTCATGATCGTGTCCCCGCAGTTCGCTTTTCTCGACTTGCCGTTCGGTATAGTTCCCTTGTTGCAGGTTCTCCAAGATTTCGCGGGGAGAGTGTCCCAGGTTTATGCCTAAGTGATTAACCAGCTCCAGCTGCCCTTCGGCGTTGAGCCGTGCGAATAGGGCCATTTCCGTGTAAGCCGGTCCGCGTTGCACGAGCGATCCGCCCGAATTGTTGCAGATGCCCCCGATCACCGATGCTCCGATACAGGAGGAACCGATGACGGAGTGAGGCTCGCGTCCGCAAGCCTTCAGTTCGTTTTCCAGCCGGTTCAGGGTGGCTCCCGGCAGGCAGACAGCCTGTTCGCCGTTGAGAATCAGCTGCACGACATTGTTGCGCATGGTGTTGATGATTACCACGTCGCGGTCGTAATCGTCTCCGTAAGGGCCCGAACCGCCCGTGATTCCGGTGTTGGCGGCTTGCGAAATGACAATGACGTCTGCCTTTACGCAGGCTTCCAACACTTGCCACTGTTGCCACAGGGTGGCGGGGCGGACAACGGCCAAAGCGGCTCCGCTGCCGAATCGGTAGCCTGTCCGGTAAGATTCCGTTTCCGACGGAGAGGTCAATACGTGCTTGGAACCGACGATGCCGCGCAGCTCCGCGAGAAGAGTTGTCTTCATACGAAATGAGTTTTTTTGACGGATTTCGGGCCGGATGTGCCGTAATGTGCAATGCGCTTACGATTCCTGTGCCGAAAACTCCATCAGGTATGCCTTGATGAATTCGTCGATTTTTCCGTCCATCACCCCGTTCACGTCCGATGTCTGATGGTTCGTGCGATGGTCTTTCACCCTTCGGTCATCGAACACGTAGCTGCGGATTTGCGAGCCCCATTCGATTTTCTTTTTCCCGGCTTCCACTTTCGCCTGTTCGGCCATGCGGTGTTGCAGTTCCTTGTCGTAGAGGATGGAGCGCAGTTGGTGCATGGCGTTTTCGCGGTTCTTGGGCTGGTCGCGCGTTTCGGTGTTTTCGATGAGGATTTCTTCTTCCTCGCCCGTGTACGGGTCTTTGAACTGATAGCGCAGACGCACGCCCGATTCCACCTTGTTCACGTTCTGTCCGCCGGCTCCACCGCTGCGGAAGGTGTCCCACGAGATTCGTGCCGGTTCGATGTTCACTTCGATGCTGTCGTCCACCAACGGGGTGACGAAAACGGAGGCGAATGACGTCATCCGTTTGCCCTGAGCGTTGTAGGGCGATACGCGCACGAGCCGGTGCACGCCGTTTTCTCCTTTCAGGTAGCCGTAGGCAAAGTCGCCTTCGATGTTGATGGTGCAGGTCTTGATGCCGGCTTCGTCGCCCTCCTGCAAGTTGGCTATGGTGGCTTTGTAGCCGTTCGTCTCGGCATAGCGCAGGTACATGCGCATGAGCATCGAGGCCCAGTCCTGACTTTCGGTTCCGCCTGCGCCGGAGTTGATTTTCAGCACGCAGTCCATCGAGTCGGCTTCCTCGCGCAGCATGTTCTTCAGCTCAAGAGCTTCCACCGCCTGTATGGCGTGTGCGTATGCGGCATCCACTTCGGCTTCGCTCACCAGTTCTTCCTTATAGAAGTCAAAGGCCAGGGCCAATTCGTCGGCGAGCGTCTGCACTTCGTTGTAGCCGCCGATCCATTTTTGCAGTTCTTTGACAAGTTTCATTTGCGCTTCGGCTCTTTTCTGGTCGTCCCAGAAGCCGGGCGCTTGGGTTCTCAGTTGTTCTTCTTCGACTTGAATTTTCTTCCCGTCGATGTCAAAGATACCTCCTCAGCGCATCAGTGCGCTCTTTCACGTCTTTAAGTTGTTCGATGGTAATCATTGTGATAAGTATGTGTATTGAATTAGCGGGACAAAGATATGAAAAAATAGCGATTGGCCGTAAACCTTTGGCGGCAGGCGCACCCCCCCCCCGCTCCGTATAAAGAATTCGGAAACGCCTTTTTGTCGGTTTATTTTATCGTTTTCGTCCCTTCCGACATTTCTCTTGTTTGAGGGCGAAGAAAAATTTTGTCGATTTTCGAATCCTCCGATTCGTTGTGATTAAACGAAAATCGGGTCGTTTTTGCCATAAAAATTTTTTCGTTTTTCTAAAACGGAAAACCTGTTGTTTCAATGAAAACATTCTGTTTTTTCAACAAAAAAGGCCGCAAAACCCCGTAGAGTTTGCGGCCTTGTCCTGTGTGGAAAGGTTTCAAACGCCGGTTGCTATCCGGTGTTGAGTCTGTATTTGTATAAATAGATTACTTTTTCTGCTTTCGTTTTCATGGGCTGTCCGACGTTTGGGAAC
>JBHAEN010000233.1:0-16906 GCA_041855645.1 Bacteroides sp.
CCCGTTGAGGCTCCGGGGAAAGCCGACATAGGCGTAGAGATGTACAAGGATTTCTTTGGTTTCGTTTACCGTCAGCCCGGCATCGAGTCCTTGATTGAGGACCTGCCTCAGTTCGTCGGTGTTCCCGTTTGCCGTCAAGGCCGCTATTTTTACGATAGCCGTTTCTTTGGTGCCAAGTCCTGCGCCGTTTTGGGCGTTGACCGCGAGACTTGCCAGTGTCAGCGCTGTTGTCATAACCATTTTTTTCATCATATTCTTTATCTGTTTTCCGTTTCCTTATTGCTTTTGGGAGTTACACAAACTCATGATACAAAAGTAGTCTTCATACTTTGTTGTAAAAATAGATAAATTACGGTTTCTTATACCACTTTTACCGATTGACGACCTTCATTTTTCCAAGGAAGCTCACATATTACTGTTTTTTATACCATAATTACCGAAAAAGGATGACTTTTGTCACAACCTGTTCCGAAACTGCTATCTTTGTGTCGGGTTAATCAACAGAAAGTAATATGGCTGCAATTCTGAACTTTGACACAATCCATGAGTATAATGCATTTCTGGGCATCGAAACCTTTCACCCGTTGATCAGTTCTATCGATTTCTCGAAAATAGACAAAGAATTCAAACATGTGCGCAAAAGGTACGGTTTCTACTTTATTTTCCTGAAGCAGGTCAAATGCGGCGATTTGATTTATGGGCGTCATCAGTACGACTATCAGGAGGGGACACTCGTATTCATCGGCCCGGGCCAGGTTGCAGGAAAAGACGACACGGGGGAAGTCTTCCGAATGCAGGGTTGGGGGCTTTGTTTTCATCCGGATTTGTTGCGGGGAACTGCGCTCGGACAAAAGATAAAAGACTATTCGTTCTTTTCTTATGAATCGAATGAATCGTTACACATGTCCGAGCGGGAGAAGCAGACGATCATAAACTGTTTTCAGAAAATAAGGGAGGAGATAGAACACTCGATCGACAAACACAGCAAATCGATTATCGTCGCCAATCTTGAAGTCTTTCTCAATCACTGCCTCCGCTTTTACGACCGCCAATTTATCACCCGCGAAGATGTAAACAAAGGTATATTGTCGCGTTTCGAAAAGGAACTCAACCTTTATTTCGAATCGGATAAACCCCAAACCCTGGGGTTGGCCTCTGTCCAATATTTTGCGAATCAGGTACATTTGTCGGCTAATTACTTCGGCGATTTGATTAAGAAAGAAACCGGGAAAACGGCACAGGAATACGTGCAATTAAAAATTATAGATAAGGCCAAAGACATGCTGTACAGCCCCGACAAATCAATCAGTGAAATTGCTTATAAGTTGGGATTTAAGTATCCTCACCATTTCAGCCGCATGTTCAAAAAGATTGTCGGTGTTTCCCCGACGGATTACAGGATTACGAATTGACCGTTTCGGGCGCAGAGTGTGCCGGCCTGTCCCCGGAGCTTGCGCCTCACACTAAGGCCAATCGGATTTGAACGACAAATATTTCAAAGCAGGGATAAGTGATAATTTTGCCATGTAGAATAAAACAATCACCCATTGTCAACCCAAAAATAAAATGAAATCGGTAATTATAACGCTTTTATTATCTGCAAGTTTATTAGCAAGTGCCCCAAACAACCGGTCAAATCAAAAGACAACAGTTATGGAACAACCAATGAGGAACGACGAGGCTCAAATTCTCGCCCTTGCCCGAAAATTCACCCGACTGATGATCGACCGAAACACGGCGGAGTTGGAAAAAATGGTGGATAAAGATTTCAGTCTTACCCACATCACCGGCTATGTGCAGCCCAAAGCCGAATGGTTCAAAGAAATAGAGCGGGAAAACATGAAATATTACGCTGCCGAAGAGGTGAGCCACAGCGTCAAAGTGAACGGGAACACCGCCGAATTTGTGCAACGCAACCTGCTCGATGCCCGTATTTGGGGAAGCCGCAACAAATGGCGGCTGCAACAGACCATGACCCTTGAAAAACGCAACGGCACGTGGATAATCCTAAAATCGGCGGCGAGAACTTTCTAAATAGCCAATCACCTCAATAATCGTAAAATGACAAAAACAATAATCATCGGAGCAACGGGCGGACTTGCTCAAAACGTGATAGAAGCCGCCCGAAAGACCGCCGGATTGGAACTTACCTTGTTTGCCCGCACGCCGAGCAAAATTCCGGCAAGAATTTCGGAAGGAACCACCGTCGTACAGGGCGATGCCATGAACATCGACGACCTCAGAAAAGCCATCGCGGGGCAAAACATGGTGTATGTAAATCTGTCGGGCGATCTGGACAAAATGAGCCGGAACATTATCGCCGCAATGAAAGAGACGGGTGTAAGGCGCATTGTCGCCATCAGCTCCATCGGTATTTACGAAGAACCTTTACAGCCGGTTTTGAAGCCCTATCGAAAGTTGGCGGACAATATCGAAGCGTCGGGACTGGACTACACCATTATACGCCCCAACTGGTTTACGTCGGGCAGTGAGATCGATTACCATATTACCCGCAAGCCCGAACCCGAAACAGGCGGGGCGGTTTCCCGAAAATCCATCGCCGATTTCGTCACCCAAATATTTGCCAATCCCGAACTCCATAAAAACGAGAATGTAGGGATAAGCAGACTGTGATGCTTTCAGACGATTGCGTTCACCTTGCAGCGATTAAACCCATGGCAAACCCAATGGAAATGCCATCGGAACAGGAAACACCATAAACAAAAAACAGGAGATGTCCGTATGAAAATCAAGATTCTGTTTGTCATGGCAACCCTTGCGGCCTCATTGACCGGCATTCACGCACAGACGGGGAAAAAAGTATTAGTGGCGTACTACTCGCTTCGCAACGGCAATACACGCATCGTTGCCGAACAGATACGCCAGAATGTGGGCGGAGACATTTTTCGCATCGAAACCGTCCGAAGCTACCCTTCGGAGTATCGTGCCGTAACCGAACAAGCCAAAAAGGAACTTGAAACAGGCTATCGCCCGAAGCTGAAAAGGACGGTTCCCAAATTCGACGATTACGACGTAATCTACCTCGGTTCGCCCAACTGGTGGGGAACAATCGCTCCGGCCGTATTCACCTTTCTGGAAAGTCACAACTTCTCGGGCAAAACCATTATCCCGTTCATCACGCACGAAGGCAGCCGCATGGGCAACAGCGTGTCGGACATCAAGAAGCTCGCACCCAAAGCGACCGTACTCGAAGGACTTCCCGTACGCGGCGGCAGCGCAGACAAGGCGGAACCCGATGTAAAGGCGTGGCTCAAAAAGATTGGGCAAATGAAGTAAATCCGTTGTTAAATCATCGCATTGGCAACCAACCGGTGATTTCTTCGGCATGCGTGCGGCAATTTTTCTGTTTTTGTAAGTGTCATAACGAACTGTATTTAGTTCGTTCTCTTGCAAATAAGTCGTTTCATATACTGTCATTTTCAGGGGAGAAAGTTACGACAAAGAACCGCATCGCACTTTTTTCCGGCCTTGCCATGTTTGGCGAAGGCGGGAAGCGGGCAATCACAACAGATTACAGGGCGCACAGGACGGCGTATGGTTCGGCAAAGAATAATGACGCCCTCAAAGAGAATCGTTCAAAACTCTCCGAAATCCAGCCGAAGCTGCCGCCAATCGTTTTTTCGTTCGCAGAAGTCTTCCTTGGGATTGGAAACCGACAGCCCGATCAGGCGAATGGGACGCTGTGCATAATCCACACCGCTCAACAGTTCTTTAGAAAGCGGAAGAATCCGGTCGATGGCAGTCAGTTCGCCCGCCTGCGTAGAGCTTCGGGTGATTTGGGTAAAGTCGTGGAATTTGATTTTCAACGTGAGCGTATTGCCCTTGAATCCGGAACGCTCCAAACGGTCGCACAACTCCACCGCCACATGATAGAGTTCGATAATCACGGACGAACGATCGGCAATGTCGCGCTCCAGCGTATGCTCGCAACCAACGGACTTGCGGACATGGAAAGGCTCTACGGGACGATCGTCGATGCCTCGGGCGAAATCGTGGTATATCGCTCCCATCTTTCCGAAATGTGTCGTGAGCATCTCGAGGGAGCAACTTCTCAACAGCCATCCGTTGTGAATGCCCAAAGCGTGCATCTTCCGGGCAGTGACGGGCCCCACTCCCCAAAACGACTCGACAGGAAGGTTGTCGATAAAAGCCATCGCCTGATCGGGATGGATGGTGCACAGGCCGTCCGGTTTACGAAAATCCGACGCAATCTTTGCCAGGAACTTGTTGTACGACACACCTGCCGAAGCCACCAAACCCGTTTCTTCACGGATGCGCCGCTTGATTTCCACGGCTATATCCACCGCCAGCGACATGTCGAGTTTGTTGTGTGTCACGTCAAGAAAGGCTTCATCGAGGGAAAGCGGTTCAATCAAATCGGTATAATCGGTAAAGATGGAGCGTATCTGAGCGGAAACCGCGGCGTAGACTTCCATCCGGTTCGGCACAAAGATGATTTGCGGACACAGTCGCTTGGCTTTCTGTGCCGACATGGCCGACCGCACTCCGTAGCGTCGGGCTTCGTAGCTTGCGGCCGCCACCACTCCCCGCTGCTCGGAATAACCCACGGCCAAGGGTTTCCCGCGCAGTTCGGGATTGTCACGTTGTTCCACCGAAGCGTAAAACGCGTCCATGTCGATATGTATGATCTTGCGCAAAACCATCAAAAACGAATCTTTACCGCATTTCCAACTCTCTCTCCACATCTCATTCTCCGAACAAATCCGGATACCTCTCCGCAGGAGGATCGGCGAAAACCCGGAGCGCGATACGGGCGCAAGCCTCCGCATCGGCCAAGGCGTGATGGTGTCGGTCGAGCACGAAACCCACATGGCGGGCAACGGTATCGAGCCGGTGATTGGGCAAACCGGGAAATACTTTCCGCGATTTCCTGTACGTGCAGAGAAAACGATGCGGATACCCGGGAAGTCCGTAGGCCGATAAAACCGCTTGCAGGCAGGCTTCATCGAAAGAACTGTTGTGAGCCACCACCGGCAGGCCGTCCATCCTCGGATAAAGTTCCTTCCAGACTTCGGGAAAGGGCAAAGCCGCCTCGGTGTCGGCCGGAGTTATTCCGTGGATGTTCATGTTGAAGCGGTCGTAGAAATCGGGAATCGGCTTGATCAGGCGATAGCAGCTGTCTACGATGCGCGCGTCCTCCACAAAGACCAAGCCGATGCTGCACACACTGCTCAAATGCCTGTTGGCCGTTTCAAAATCCAATGCCACGAATGTGTTCATGAGTTATTGTCCGATAAAACGAAATACCTAAATGCAATTTCCGCCCATCCCATCCGAGACGGCCGGCAAAGGCAAAGATAATGAGTATTTGTCGGTCGCAAACTTCTTTGTCCTATTTTATCTGTCGGTTTTTTCGTTACCTTTGGGCTCTATAACCTCATAAAATCAAGACTTATGTTTACCAAAGACACCTACGTACAACGCCGGGCGTTGCTAAAGCAAAAGATCGGTTCGGGAATATTGCTGTTTCTCGGAAACGACGAGTGCGGGCTGAATTACGAAGACAATGCCTTCCGTTACAGGCAGGATTCCACTTTTCTCTATTACTTCGGGTTGTCGTGCCCGGGGCTTTCGGCCATCATCGACCTCGATGAAGACCGCGAAATCATCTTCGGCGACGAGCTTTCCATCGATGCCATCGTATGGATGGGCGCACAGCCCACGCTGCGCGAGAAGTGCGCACAGGCGGGTATCGCCGACGTACGCCCATCGGCAGAGATTGTCGGTTATCTGCGCATGAATGCCTCACGCCGTCAGACCATTCATTACCTGCCTCCCTATCGGCCCGAACATAAACTGAAGCTGATGGACTGGCTTGGCCTCATGCCTTCCGTGCAGACAGGTTCCGTGCCTTTCATCCGCGCCATCGTTTCGCAACGCAACTATAAGACGGCCGAAGAAATCGTCGAAATAGAACGCGCGTGCGACGTAACGGCCGACATGCACATCGCGGCAACCCGCTTCGTTCGTCCCGGCATGTACGAATATGAAGTGGTGGCCGAAATAAACCGTGTGGCGCAAGCGGCCAACTGTGAACTGTCTTTCCCCATCATCGCCACGATTAACGGACAGACCCTGCACAACCATTACCACGGCAATAAGGTGAAGCCGGGAGATCTCTTTCTCATCGACGCGGGAGCGGAAGTGGAATCGGGATACGCCGGCGACATGTCGTCCACTGTGCCTGCCGACAAAACCTTTACCCCGCGCCAACGGGAAATGTACGAACTGCAAAACCTCATGCACACGGAATCCGTGCGGGCTTTGCGTCCCGGAATCGCTTTTGCCGACGTGTACGATCTGTCTGCCCGGGTTCTCGTAGACGGCATGAAGGCCATCGGACTCATGAAAGGCAACACCGACGATGCCGTGCGCGAAGGGGCGCACGCCCTGTTCTATCCTCACGGCCTGGGACACATGATGGGACTCGATGTACACGACATGGAAAACTTCGGAGAAATATGGGTGGGCTATGACGGCAAACCCAAGAGCACCCAGTTCGGGCGTAAGTCGCTCCGTCTGGCCATACCGCTCGAACCGGGATTCGTACACACCGTGGAACCGGGCATATACTTCATACCCGAACTCATCGACCGCTGGAAAGCCGAAAAGAAATTCACCGACTTCATCAATTACGACAAGGTGGAAACGTATAAAGATTTCGGCGGCATACGCAACGAGGAAGACTATCTGATTACCGAAACGGGAGCCCGCCTGCTCGGCAAGAAGATCCCCCTCACGCCGGACGAGGTGGAAGCCTTGCGATAGGGCATGAGCAACGCCGTGAACAGCACTCCGAGAGCCGGATACAAGGCTTTTGGGGTGCTGCTCTTTTTTTCTCGACGAGCTTCATGCGAACGTGCCCCGCTCCCCAAAACTTCTTGAATGCTACCGGGGAGGCGGAGGCGACGCAAAGAGTTTCATCACCCGTCTTTTGATGGCGTGTTTCACGCGTATCTTGATGCGTTGCATCCAGGCCTTTCGGCCATCGGCCGGTAAACGCAGGATAGCCTCTTCTTTATTTCTCCCGATGATGTTTAGGACTGCCTCTTTTTCATGATACCTTTCCCACATCTCTTGAGATTGAAACAAAGAGTCGATGAACCGGATGAGAATTTGCTGATTGGCTCTGCTTTCGGGATAGAAATTCAAACCATAGTCATAGGCCGACAAACGTCCATGGTTATTTTGTCCGATAACGCCGATGTGCTGAATGTAGCTGTCGTACACACAGCATAACCGGAATCTTTTTTGCCTGAGGAAGGCAGACCAAGCCCAATCAAACGCTTCGCAGTTTTCCAATCCGGCAAACTCGTCGACAATATCTTCCACCCGCCGACGGGAGAAAGCGCATCCGGCTCCCCCCAATTCCCGTTTCGAGCCGAACCGTGAAGTCGGTACATCGGGCTGTTCGTCCAGAAAAGGGTGCAACCGGGAATTATAGAGCGACAGAACCCCGTCGGTCTGCGGCATGAGTTCGAGGAGCAGATCCAGCCATCCCGGCCGAAGAATCAGGTCGGAATCGCACAGCAAGAGAAGATCGTCTTCCGTCTTTAAGAAGTCTTCAAAGATGACTTTCATGTTGCGATCGGCCTTGAGATTGACGGGGCGCACCACGATTTCGGTGGCAAAAGGAACGATTGCCGCTATTTGCGATCGGCTTAGCCGAGTGCTGTGGTCGTCGTAGATACGCAGGTGAATGCGATTGATGTCTACCGATTCTTGTAAGGAAGTCGCCAAATATTCCAAATAGTCGGCTCGATTGTATGTGGCCACGGCCACAGTTATATTTCTCATAGCCTTGTTCGTGCGATTTAAAATCAATCAATTATGCATGTTTCCATCCGATGAGATTGCAGCGGCAAGAACAAAATTCCATTTGCAACGAAAGTCCGTTTCCTGTTTTTTACCACACTTCAACAGTTGTTCGCTTGCGACGATGGTACCTGTTTTTTTGTTCTCGAGATTGCGCATGGTCACCGATTGTGGCCACTGCAAGAACCCCAAAAGAGCGACTCGCCTCATGCGATGTAGCTCCCGAAGCCACCTGCCCGGATGTTCGGGCAAAGGTAAAAAAAGTCGAATCATCTCCCAATACTTGAGAGCAATTATTTCGGAGGCCTCGCCTGCCCCTTATGAGGTGAGCGACAAAACGCCCCGTTGCTGCCAGACAGAATCGGGCACCGTACTTTTCGAGGAAATCACATTTCGGCTTTCTCTCTTGCCTGTTCAAGTTATTCTTGATAACTTGCATGGCATTTCTTCCCCAAACGTTGAACATGATTATTTCACGAAAACACCGGAAGATGCCGTTTAGCAAAGCAAATCCTCAAGAAAAATGAAGAACCTGAACCTAAGAAAGATCATCGCCGCGTGTTGTCTTACCCTGCTCGCGTGCGGAACGGGATGTCAAAAGCCCAAACAAGCTGCCGCGAATTACGAGAGCTTACTGACAGGCAGATGGAAATTCAGCGAGATAAGCAACGGAGTAACGTGCACGGTCACATTTCATCCGGATCATCGAATGACTCAATATTTTGAATTTCAGCACGGAGGTGGAAAAGCTCGCCCGGGAGAATGGCACGTGAGCGGCGACACGCTTTTTATTCGTGAAAAGACGGGAGAATCGGCTTTGTTGTTCGAAACGCTCAACGATTCCGTATTGATCTTGTTGACGCACGATTCCATACCCGTTGTTTTCGAACGCATTACCGAAGAGTTGGTTTCACAACCATAAAGAAAAATAGGGTTATCCGGCATTTTTTGTAAGGAGAAGCCCTCCTTTTTCCGACGAACGGCCGATGATGCATTTTATCGCGCGCTCGACAGCCGAAAAGCACCCCATACACATGCACCCTCACACAAACAGGCTCTTTGTAAAACTCTTTCAACACTCCTCGCGAAGTCGGTTTCGGAATCGGTCGGGATTTCGCCCCTCTCCAAAGCCGCTTGGGAAGGGCTTTTCCGAAATGCACGCACTTGACGTCTGAAATGCACGCACCTGACGTCTGAAATGCACGTGTTTCAGACGTGAAATGCACGCAGTTGTCGCGTGAATTGCACGCGATTCGGAAAACGAGGAAAAACATGTAAGAAAAAGAGAAAGTCGGAGACAGAAGTGGAACAGTTGAAAAGTCGCTCAAACAAGGGCTTATTTTTCTCCAAGAAATGGGATAGGCTCATTGCCGGAGAGAACTCTGAAGGCTTCATGCTTTTGGCAAACGACGGCAATAAAAGAAAAAGGCTGAAGAACGTTCATTGTCTTCAGCCTTTTTCATGAGCAGAGTACGAAAACTAAAATCACTCTACGGTGTAGATCTCCACTTCGTGGATGTCTACGTAAGGATCCGAATCATTCCAAGACTCGAAATTCGAGAACTTTATCTTATTGATCTCAACCGGCTCATTAAAGGCTATACGAACCACTTTACTCGTTTTTTGCGGCTTAACAACACCCTGATCAAAATAGCCGGTTCCTCCATCTTCCGAAACCGAAATCCGAACGGAACGAATGACCTTCTGATTATTGCTATTGGTATAAAACACCATGCCGCCCACTTTCTGCTTGGCAAATCCGAGTTCCAACGTTTCCGTTCCGTTACCGGGTATCCACCAATTAGAATCCCACCAATTAGCTTTCCTCCCGTCTAATAAAGAAGACAAACGCCCTGTCTGGTAGCCGCTTTCGGGAGTAATCTGACGCGAAGGAAGTTGACTCCACCCCTCTACCATGTTCTCTACTAATTTGACATTCTCCCCGTTTTTCAGTGAACTGAACTTGAGCTTGAGATATAATGCCTCTGATCCTGACGACACTCGGATGTCCGTATCGCCTTCCGAAAGAGGTTTCAAACGATAGGCGGAAAGATAGCCGGGCTTATCATTCAATCCGGCAGCCGCTTGCAGCTTTATGGTAGCCGTATAGTCCGTAACGCCGGGAGGAACGGTAAACTCCAAACCGGAGAAAGCATTTTCAGGAAACGGCTTAAACCCTTCCTTCGCACCGGTATAAAGTTTCAACAATTCTTCATCGGGAGAAAAAACGAATTTGGTGGCTTGTTTAAGCCCTCTCTTCAACTTGAATACCAAAGGGACGTCAACATCGGCGGCGGTTTCAGAGGCATACAACACAATTTCCGCACCGCTTTCATTCCTGACCAAATTGGAGGTGTTGTAGCCCAGCTTTTCGGGCATGTCGACATGTATCGCATTGGGATCGAGCTTATACGAATTGTTCTGCTCCACAATCTCAACCGCCGGATCATTGCATGCAACGGCAAGCAGGGCGGGGACCAACATAGATAAATTAAATATATTTTTCATTTTAAGATGTTCTTAGTATTATTAAACAATTCCCTGAGATTGATTTTCACGGCATTTTATTCCGTTTTTTCGATCTGCACTTTGGAAGCGGGAAACACCACATGATCGACGATTTCGTATTGGGAACCTTCATTGATTGCACACGTCCATTTCCCGGTAAGGTCGGTGAATGTTTTTGTGTTTTCATCGTAAGATTCTCTCGTCATCGGGAAATAGGCTTCGAGGCCGTTAGCGGCCGGATCTTCGGGCAGGTAATACTTGTCTTGAATCTCGGCAGCCGTTAGCGCCCTGTTCCAATAACGCACTTCACGCAAATAATAGTCGCTTACATTGGAATTGCCGAAACCCCATCCGGAACCTTCCTTGTCGTCGATATAAAGAAGAGAAGTGGTAAATGTTTTCTGAAGCTCTCCGTTGACATAGACGGACAGTTTTCCCACCAGTCCGCTTTTGCGATACACGTAGCTTACATGCAGCCACTCTCCTTCGTTCACAGGCTTATTGGTCCAAGTGTCCGAGCCGTCGCGTCCTTCACTTTTAATCTGCAACCCCGCCGTTTTAGCGATCCGGTTATAAAAACCCGTACCGCTTGACAACGAACCGGTAGTCTGGTTATTGCCATGAATCGTATTGAATTGTCCGATATACTGGAATGTCCATTCGCTCATTTCTTCCTTATAGGTTACTTTAGGAGCAAACCTCATGGTATATCCGTTTCCGCCGGGAGTTTTCATGTGGAAAACCGATGTTTTGATTTTCCGGTTCAGGTTCACAATGGTACTCACCGGATCGGACAACAGTTTCAAAGGACCTTTGACATCGGTGATCTTCACGGGAACGGCATAACGGCCGTCATAAGGATATTTCGTCGCGTCGAGAGAGCTCAAACGTCCTTCGATAGTGGCCACCACGCTTCCGGGTTTGATGGTTGCGGAAATCTTCCCCACACTTTCTTCGCCTTCGGCATTGACGAAACGTATGTCTTCCGGCTTTATCGGCCTGACATTGAGCCCGTTTTCTTTATTGTATTTTTCGAGCGTGGCAACGTCGACCTCCACGGTCACGGTAACAGGCTCATCCGCCGTGTTGGCCAAACGCGGCGTGACGGCAAACAATGCCCCGTCCTGATCCGAAGCCAACACCGCAATGACTCCTGCCTGATTGACATTACCCATATAGACGGCATTTGAGGAATTTCCTCCCACACCATCGGCCAACCCATTTTCATTGATGGAACAAGAGACAAAAAGAGATATCGATATACAATGGATTAAAGCAGTATATATATTTCTCATAATCAGTTCTGTTAAATTAATTATTAAATGGAGGATTCATCGCAGAAACAGCTGCTTTCACGTTTTTATAATCCGGACCATACAGATAGTCTTCATTGATGTGGAACGCACCTATTCCGCCCGCCTTTCCTTTAAGGTCCTGAGTCACGAGCTTAACGTATCTCAGGAAATCGTTGGCATTACCCGGACTGGTCTGGAAACTTTCGGTGTAAATAAACTGCTCCGGCTTAACTTTGGGCTGTCGCTGCATCAGTGTGTTCGCGGTCGACGTCCAACTTCCGCCGGTTCCGTTATACGATTGGAATACGAAATAATTGAACAGGTGGGCTACCTGCGGATCAATCCAACCGATAGAGCCATTGATGTTCAAGAGTTTTTCTTGGGGAAGATATTCTCTGATTTTCTTAAAGAAATGGTTTTCATACTCTTTGTTGGCAGTAGCATCGCAAGAAATCAGAGCTTTATTCTTTTTCCAAGGATCAGACCAGTCTCCGCAATGTTTTCCGGGTTTGAAAGGAGAAGCGAATTGCGGTTCATAGTCAATATCTATACCATCGTAGCCGTATTTTTCAATAGAGTCGCAAATGGCCTTTGCATACTGTTCGATGGCCGTGTAGGGTTCATCAGACCATCCTCCTTCGGGTTTGTTATTCAATCCGTCGCCGATGTTCTCGATGATCCACCCCACGGTCATCCTCGTTCCTTTTTCCTGAAGCCGGGCAAGCTGGGCTTTCTTTTCTTCGCTCAAGTTCCACGAAGCTCCCCAGTTGGACACAAAATCGACACTGTCGGGTAAATGATCAAGCGAAAAAGTATTGTCGGGCGAAGTGGGATTCCAATAGGCAAACCAACCGAACATAACCAAATGCTTGCTCTTCTTATACTCGCGCAAGTCTGCAAGATAGGCCTCACGAAGTTTTTTGTTTTCCTCCGCAATGGCCGCAGAATCTGCCTTGTTTTTCTTTAAGGCCTCTTCTTCTTCCGCCCATTTTTTGGAATCTCTTTCAAATAACTCTTTTTGCGGAATGTCGTCCACATCGACAGGAGTAATATCAGTGCATGCAGCAGCGGCCAACAAACCGATAGCAGCCATAATGCCGTATATTTTTCTATTCAGATAAGCCATAAAATCTTTTATTAAAAGTATTAAACATCAGGTCAAACGATTACTTCTTGGTTTTGGCATCCCACCACACATTGGCATTGGCGGAATTGGCCCCGCCTCGGTATTTGGCGATGGCCTCTTGAACGTTGGCCCCGTTTTCCGTCATCTCTTTTTGAGGATAAGGCCAACAACGCACTCCGTCTTTATGCCCGTCGGAAGTGACAACCCCCATGTTTGAAATATTGGTGTTGGCGGGAATGAGTTTGGGATATCCCGTACGCCTCCATTCACTCCAGGCTTCCATCCCGTCAGGGAAGATGGCCAGATATTTCTGAACGATGATTTTTTCCAACTTCTCTTCCTCCGTCAAACTTTCGTCCCAAGCAACCGTCACGTTGGACGGGGCGGTTGCACTATACTGCGGTTTCTTTGAGTCGACGAAAGAGGCCGGAGAAGTAGTCCCTCGAAGATATTGTTCCACACCGTTCAATATGCCGTTTTCTTCAAAAGAAAGGCGAATGCCTTTTTCATAATAATCTTTCGCTTTCCCTCCGTTTGTCCCGTAACCGGCCAAAGCCGCCTCTGCTTGCAGAAATGCAGTTTCCGAAGCCTTAAACCAATAGGTCGGAGAGAATTCTTCGACTTTGGGTTTAGCGGCCTCATTGTATGCGGCGCCTGTGGGCGGTATGGCAGGCGGCACGGCGATGTCCGTATTTCCCTCGAAATAGGCATTGATGCGCGGATCCGCAAAGCCTTTGAGATAACACTGTATCGTGGCTCCCATCCGGGTATCATCATACGCCCCTTTAATGGTAAACAGCGCATTTTTTGTCTTAAATCCGGAACCATACTCCAATTTGGCGATGTCGGCCACCGTTTCGATCATTCCGGCCTTGTGGCTCATCGCTTTCTCTGCCCAATTCTTTGAAAGGGCGGCATCCACATAACGCAGACGCATGGCCAAACGAAGCATAAGAGAATTACCCAGCTTTGCCCATCGCAGCGCATTGCCCTCATATACCACATCCGATGCTTTCGGCACGACAGGAGTAGCCTGACTAAAAGCGTACAGATGATTTACCGCTTCTTCCAGTTCTTTGAAGAATGATTTATAGATGGCTTCCTGCGAATCATAAGCCACTTTAAAAGATCCGTTTCCCACATTGAAATAGGGAATAGCACCGTATTTGTCGGTAGTCCGATGCAATCCCATAATTTTAGAGATTTGAGCGATAGACCATATTTCGAGGTTTCTGTTTTTCACGTCATAGTTCAGTTTTTTAAGCTGAATCCAAGGAGAGAAAACCTTGGAAATGCCGGCTGCGAATGTGCCGTTGGTCCAGCCTTCGTCAAAGTAGAATTGAGTAAGGTTCCTTCCCGGCCATTTTGCATCGCGAGGAGCCATATAGCCTATCCAGCAGTCCGAGGTCAGATTATTCGTAACCTGATAGTCGTTCACAAAATCCGTCCCGCCTGTTCCCGTATGAATCGGGGCGAATTGCAGTGTGGGAAGAAACGTTCCATTCAGCACCCCGTCCCTTCCCAACATATCATCATTGGGCAGAAGCGGATTGGTGTTTATCTCCGCAAAGTTGCCGGTGCAAGATGAAAGCATAAGCAAACCTAAGCATGCTGCCGTCACTGACTTCAATATATTTCTTCTATTGTTCATATCATTATTCTTTCTGCGTTAATAGTTATAGTCCGATCTTGACATTAAATCCAAAGCTCCTCATACTCGGAGGCATGAAATTATCGCCTCCGGCAGAGTAGGTTCCGGTTCCGCCAACCATATCCGAGTCGTAAGGCGCCGCTCTATATATATTCAGCAAGTTGCGGCCGATAAGCGAAACCGTCACATCAGACAGAACATTCCCCAACCATTTTTTAGGCAGACTATATCCAACGGAAAGCTCCTGCAACTTTATGTTGGTGGCGTCATACAGGTAATAGGCACTAAGTCTGTTCTGGCCGATGGTGGTATAGTAGCGTTTAGCGTCATACGTATGGCCGTCGATGGCGACACCGCCTGCATCGCGGGCATCGGCCGTCACCTTAGATACGCCATAGCTGTCCATCATGGCTTGCGTGGCCGATGTGACATATCCCCCCACACGGGCGGAAATCAGGAAATTGATATTCACGCCATACAGGTTGACCGAGTTGTTCCATCCCATCATAAAATCCGGAGCCGAGGAACCCACTTTCAGGCGTTGCGACTTGTCAATTCTGTAACCGTCTCCTTCCTCAATCAGTTTGCCGTCTTTTCCCTTTACCAAAATTCCCTGAACAAAAAGATCGTTCATAGAGTCACCCGGACGCATATATTTAGGAGAAGTCAGTACGTTGATATCGAACACGCTTCCGTCTATGGGGTTTTTGTATCCTTTCACAAGTTCCATAATCCTGTTCACGTTTCTCGTATACGTAAGGTTGGAACTGAAACGCACATTCCTCCATGTGTTTTCAAATCCGACGGCAAGTTCGACACCCCGGTTGCGGATATCTCCGGCCTGTACATAGAAGCCTGTATAGCCAGAACCGTCGGACATGTTCTGGATAAATGTCTGATTATAGGTATTAGACTGATAAACGGTCGCATCAATACTGATTTTCCCGTCAAACAACCGGGCATTCAATCCGGCTTCCCACGAGCGGGTACGTTCCGGCCGGAAATCCGGATAAGGATAAGTGGATATGGGCGTCACCTTACCTCCTGTCATATCGTAGGTAATGGTTCCGGGAGTGATACCCACTTGTGAAATCGGCGAACCGACTTCCGTAAACGACATACGAAGTTTCAGGTAGGAAATGAATTCCGGCATTTTCATCATCTCGGAGAGGATGCCCGAAAGTCCTATCGAAGGATAGGGAATGACAGGGGTCTTTCCGTAGCTCACCAACTGCGAAGCCCAGTCAAGACGTCCGGTGGCGGTTAAAAACAGCATGTTTTTCCACCCGAATTCCGCGCCGGCAAATAAAGCGACGTTCCGTGTCCTGCGATATTCCTGACCGCCTCCACCCGTAACGTCAGGGTCGACATTGGCCGTGGAAAAGAGATTGGGCACGGTCTTCAAACGGCCTCCGACACTGACTCCCGTCGTATAATGGTCTTCAAAACCGGTACCGACATTGGCCGTCAATGAATAATCATTTCCCCATCTTTTGTTGATATTCACCATAAAGTCCGCATAAGTCTGGTTGTAGCGTTGTTCGGTAAGCGCAAAACTTCCCTTGGCATTTTCTAAATCAACATCACCTGTAAACAGGGGATTCGTAGTGGCATAGAATTTGTTTTTAATGGTGTTGTAAGTATTGTCCAGGCGTACGCGACCGGCCACATTCAGCCAATCGAAGACATCGTATTGCGCACGGGCACTGAACATGTAACGGTGTTTGCGGCTCGTGAACATTTCACGGTTGATGATCCAATAGGGGTTCTCGAAATCTTCTCCCTGAGTCCCATAGGGCCAATACTGAGTGGGGAAACGACGCCCCAAATCATAACGTTCCCACACTTTCACTTTCTCAAAGTCATCGCCACGAGGAAAAAGATACAAAGGACGAAGCGGATTAAAATAACGCCCTCCCGACATCATGTTTTGATCGCCTTGGACGATATAGCTTGCGCCGATGTCAAGATGCAGCCTGTTATCGAAGTGATTTGACGTATTACGACCGCTGAAGTTGTATCTGTAATATTCATTATTGGGAATAATACCTTCCGAATGAGTAGTCGCAACGGAAATAAACGTTTGATTTTTCTCCGTACCGCCGGAAATGTTCAGTGAGTTAATCGTACTGTAACCGGTTTGGAAAAAGTCTTTAGGATTGAATTTAGAAGGGGTCGAAAGTTTCTCGCCCCAACTGCGATAAGTGTCTTTCTCCGTGCCGTAAGTGTTTTGAAAATCAGGCATTATACCGACAGTGAGAAACTCCGTATTGGAAGAAAAGTTCACCTTTAAGGCTCCCGCCTCTCCTTTTTTGGTGTTGATGATGATTACCCCATTGGCTGCGGCGGCTCCATAAAGGGCAGCGGCGGACGGGCCTGTCAGAACAGAAACAGACTCTATGTCTTCAGGGTTAAAATCGGAAATGCCTTCTCCGCCTCCGGGGCGTCCGTATTCACTACCGTCGCCCG
>JBHAEN010000234.1:0-3305 GCA_041855645.1 Bacteroides sp.
CAAACACATAAATCAAAGAAATCTTCAAAATATCGCAGCTTAAAGATAATGAACCGATTTGTATAGCGATGAACAAAAAAGGAAGTGCATCGTGCATTACGACACACCTCCTTTCGTTTTTACCCAAACCGCATCCGGATGCAGACTTCGTTTCCTTTCTCTCGCCTTTAACGAATGAAGAAACCTGAAAAAGCAAGTAAAAAATACTTAATAAAAGCCCCTTAAACAAACTCTTATTATAACTTTGCCCCGAAAGTTTTTTACTAACCTAATTAAAGTTTAGAACAATGAAAAAAGTAATTCTATCGGCATTTGCCGTTTTATTCGCATTCAGCGTGGCCAATGCACAAGATTTCAAACCGCAAAAGGGAAAAGTAACGGCCGACTTCGGTTTGTTTGAGAACGGTATCTTCAACGACTCCAAATCTCCCTTGAGCCTGAACGGCGGAGTGCTCAAAGGACGTTATTTCTTTAAGGACGACATGGCCATACGCGCAGCTTTCGGCATCCAGAACGAATCGGACACGGACACCAGCGTGAAAAACGTGACCAGCAAGAAAAGCAGCAGCGCGTTTTCTCTCGCCGCCGGTATTGAAAAACATTTCAGCGGAACAGACAGACTTTCACCGTACGTAGGTGCCGACCTTGGCATTGTTTCTCAAAGTTCCAAAACTTCTGTGACAAACGACACCGACAGCTCGTTAAACGTCGAAACAAAGACGGCTCCCATTTTCGGCATTACCGGCAACCTGCTTTTCGGCGCCGATTATTACATCGCCAAAAGCCTGTATCTGGGAGCGGAAGCCGGCTTGGCATTATCCTATGCTTCAGAAGGAAAAGCTTCATCGACAGTCGGAGGAACTACCACCGAATCCGAGAAAAAAGGCTCAGCGTTCAAACTCGGCACCGAACTGTTCGCAGGCTTCAAAATTGGTTTCGTATTCTGACACATCCGCAAACGCATCTTAACAGAGAGTCCGGCAAAACGTCGGACTCTTTGCGTTTCCGGCCCTTTCGAACAAGACACAATCATCTCTTTCTCCATCCTCATCCCGAAAAAGGCATACGGATTGATAAAAGAAGTTTATTCTTCGCCAAATCGGCAGAAATGAGTATATTTGCCTACTTTTATAAGAAAGAACGAAATTATGAGCGAAGAACAACTCAACCCCAATAACGGGTCTTATTCCGCCGACAGCATTCAGGTGCTCGAAGGGCTCGAGGCAGTAAGAAAACGCCCCGCGATGTACATTGGAGACATCAGCGTAAAAGGTCTTCACCATTTGGTCTACGAAATCGTCGACAACTCCATCGACGAAGCCTTGGCCGGTTACTGCGACCGCATCGATGTCACCATCAACGAAGATAATTCGATCACCGTTCAGGACAATGGGCGCGGTATTCCGGTAGACTTCCACGAGAAAGAGAAGAAGTCGGCACTCGAAGTGGCCATGACCGTACTTCATGCCGGCGGTAAATTCGACAAAGGCTCCTATAAAGTATCGGGCGGTCTGCACGGCGTGGGCATGTCCTGCGTAAATGCGCTTTCGACCCACATGATTACGCAAGTGTACCGCAACGGAAAAGTCTATCAGCAAGAATATCAAATAGGCAAACCGCTCTACGACGTAAAAGAAGTGGGTACGGCCGATCATACGGGAACACGCCAACAGTTCTGGCCGGATGCGTCCATCTTCACCGAAACGGTGTACGACTATAAGATTCTGGCCGCACGCCTGCGCGAATTGGCCTATCTGAACGCCGGCATCCATATTTCGCTTACAGACCGTCGCGTCGTAAACGAAGAAGACGGCAGTTTCAAGAGCGAACGCTTCTATTCCGAAGAAGGACTGCGGGAATTTGTGCGTTATATCGAATCCACGCGCGAACACCTCATCAACGACGTCATCTACCTCAACACCGAGAAACAAGGCGTGCCCATCGAAGTGGCCATCATGTACAACACCGGATTCTCCGAAAACATACACTCTTACGTCAACAACATCAACACCATCGAGGGCGGTACGCACTTGGCCGGTTTCCGCCGCGCCCTGACGCGTACACTGAAAAAATATGCCGAAGACAGCAAAATGTTGGAGAAAGTGAAAGTGGAAATTGCCGGCGACGACTTTCGCGAAGGGCTGACCGCGGTGATTTCCGTGAAAGTGGCCGAACCGCAGTTTGAAGGACAGACCAAAACGAAGCTCGGCAACAGCGAAGTGATGGGAGCCGTCGACCAAGCCGTGGGCGAAGTGCTTTCCTATTATCTGGAGGAACATCCGAAAGAGGCAAAGACCATTGTCGACAAAGTGATTCTTGCGGCACAAGCCCGCCATGCGGCACGCAAGGCACGCGAAATGGTGCAACGCAAGTCGCCCATGTCCGGCGGCGGACTTCCGGGCAAACTGGCCGACTGTTCGGACAAAGATCCGCACAAATGCGAGCTGTTCCTCGTCGAGGGAGACTCGGCAGGCGGTACGGCCAAACAAGGACGCAACCGCTTGTTTCAAGCCATCCTGCCTTTGCGCGGTAAGATTCTGAATGTGGAAAAAGCCATGTACCACAAAGCGTTGGAAAGCGATGAAATCCGCAACATTTATACGGCGCTGGGCGTAACCATCGGCACGGAAGAAGACAGTAAAGCCGCCAACATCGAGAAACTGCGTTACCACAAGATTATCATCATGACCGACGCCGATGTCGACGGTTCGCACATCGACACGCTGATCATGACATTCTTCTTCCGCTACATGCCGGAAATCATTCAGAACGGTTATCTGTACTTGGCCACCCCCCCACTCTACCTCTGCAAAAAGGGCAAAGTGGAAGAATATTGCTGGAACGACACGCAACGCCAAAAATTCATCGACACTTACGGCGGAGGTTCGGAAAATGCCGTAAACATACAGCGATACAAAGGTTTAGGTGAGATGAATGCTCAACAGCTCTGGGAAACGACCATGAACCCTGAAAACCGTATGCTGAAACAAGTCAGCATCGAAAATGCAGCCGAAGCAGACTACGTATTCTCCATGCTCATGGGCGAAGAAGTTGCCCCGCGCCGCGAATTTATCGAAGAAAACGCAACGTATGCCAATATCGACGCTTAAAACGCCATTGAAGGAATAACGCGTCATAACAAGCAACAAAAAAGCATGTCAACGAGGTTGGCATGCTTTTTTTATAGTATATCGGTTCGATATTAAGAGGCAGACCGACTCATGCCCACCTCACGGTTCACGCACCGTCTTCATATTCACTCGAAAAGAGGATTTAACAAATCGGCCGATAAACAAGGCCGGAGC
>JBHAEN010000235.1:0-32926 GCA_041855645.1 Bacteroides sp.
AGATCGGCGGATGCCTGCAATGTTTTTCCCGCCGGGGCGTAAAGTTTGAAACCGGCATGCACTTTATCGGGAGTGCGGATAAGGGGCAAACCCTTTCGCGGCTGATGAATTATCTGGGAATCGGCATGGATGTTCGCCTGAGCCGGCTCGACACAACGGGATATGACCTTGTGGCATTGCAAGGCGAAACGTTTCGTTTTGCCAACGGCCGCGAGCCTTTCATCGAAGAGATGGCGGCCCGTTTCCCCGCCGAGAAAGACAATATCGTTCGCTATTACGACCTGATACAAACCATCGCCCAAGCCTCTTCCCTGCATTCGCTCCGTTATGCGGAGTCGGATATGTCTGTCAATACGGAATATCAGTTGCGTAGCATTGATGACGTGTTGAACTCGCTTTTCAAGGACGAATTGCTACGACGGGTGCTGGTGGGTAACTTGCCCCTTTATGCAGCCGAAAAAGGGAAAACGCCTTTTTCTTCGCATGCCTTCATCATGGATTTCTATAATCAAAGTGCTTTCCGTGTGGTGGGAGGAAGCGATGCCATAGCCTCTTCGCTGGCTAAAACCTTGTCGGTTTCCGGCGGTCGGGTGCTGACTCGACACCGGGCGACGAAGATCCATTGCAATGACATCCGGGCAACCGGCGTGGAAACGGAAGACGGCACATTCTTTCCGGCTGACGTGGTCATTGCAGGCATACATCCTGTGCGTGTGATGGAGCTGGTAGATTCCAAACTCATTCGTCCGGCTTTCCGTAGCCGTATTCAGACCATACCGAACACCGTTTCCGGCTTTTCCGTCTATCTGCACTTCAAGCCCGATACCGTCCCGTATATGAACGCCAACTATTATGTTTATCGGGGCGATACGCCTTGGGGGTGCGAGGCCTACACACCCGAAACATGGCCGAAAGGTTACCTCTACATGCACCTTTGCCACAGCGAAAAACCGGTCTTTGCCGAGAGCGGAGTGGTGCTTTCTTACATGACGGCCGATGAAGTGTCACGTTGGAGCGACACCCGTGTGGGTAGACGTGGAGAAGACTACGAAACTTTCAAACGGCTCAAAGCCGAACGTCTGCTCAATGAACTTGAAAAAGACTTTCCTCACCTTCGGGAGTGCATTGCAGGCTATTATACCGCTACGCCGCTGACCTATCGCGATTATACCGGGACGCAAGACGGCTCTATGTACGGCGTCGTGAAAGACATCTCGAAAGGGGCGGCCTGCCGGATTCCTCACAAAACCAAAGTGCCCAATCTGCTGCTGACGGGACAAAACATCAATTCGCACGGTATGCTGGGCGTGTTGGTAGGCAGTATTGTGACTTGTTCCGAACTGTTGGGGGCGGAGCGGATTTATCATCAGATCGTGGAGGCAAACCGATGAAAGAGAGCGTGTTGATCATAGGAGGCGGCATGGGAGGATTGTTTACCGGTGCATTTCTGGCAAGAGAAGGACATCGGGTGACCGTGCTGGAGAAGAACACCATCCCCGGCGGAGGCTTACAGAGCTTCGTCCGAAGAGGAGAAATTTTCGATACGGGCATGCACATTTTAGGCGGATTCCGCCCCGGTGGCTCTTTGTTCAGGATATGCTCATTCCTTGGCATTGCAGGCAAACTTTCGATACGCCATACCGATGAGGAAGCCATAGACACCGTTACTTATCTGTCTGACGGTAAAACTTATTCGGTCCCTCGCGGCAGAGAGGCTTTCACCGACTATTTCATTCGCTGTTTCCCGTCGGAAGAAACGGGTATCCGGGCTTATGTGGAGGCTTTGTACGCTTTGGCCGATGAGGTCGATTTGTTTCATCTTCGTCGTGGCGCGGATAATTTGTTTGCGCACGGCGAACAGTTCTTATGGGCGGCCGACGAACTGATAGCGCATTACGTCGCTCACCCTAAACTGCGTGACGTACTGGCCTATATGAATCCGATGTACGGAGGAGTGTCCGGGCATACCCCGGCCTATATTCATGCGCTGATCAATGTCTTGTATATCGAAGGCTCAAGTTTCTTTAATGACGGAAGCCGGCAGCTGGCCGAAGCATTGATCGGGTTGATACGCGATGCCGGCGGCAGTGTGCATTGCGGCGATCCGGCGGTCAGGATCCATGTGGAAGACAGGCGGGTGACATCCGTCGTCACACAGCAGGGAAGGAAGTATGTCGCAGACATGTACGTATCGGACATTCATCCCTGTACGCTGGTGAAACTGCTGCCGGAAGAGGCTTTCACACGTTCGTACCGCAACCGTTTGGAAGAGATTCCCAATTCTTACTCGGCCTTTACGGTCTACATCGGCTTCAAGAAAAACACTTTCCCTTACATCAATCACCCTTGTTATTATCAGGAAGATTACGGCATGGTGTGGAATCATTCCGAATACGATGCCGCAAACTGGCCGCGGGGATTCATGTATCTCACGCCGCCCGCTCGCGATCAATCCGCTTATGCCCGCAAAATGATAGTGAACTGCATCATGGACTTCGACTGCGTCCGCCGCTGGGAACATATGCAGGTGGGACGAAGAGGAGAAGACTACAAGGCTTGGAAGCAATATCATTTACAGTGCGTGCTGAACAAACTCGAACGTTTACATCCGGGAATCGGGGAACAAATCGCATACGCTTTCGCTTCTTCTCCGCTCACCATTCGCGATTATTACGGTGTGAAGGAAGGTGCGCTCTACGGATTCAGGAAAGACTGCCGGAACATCGCTCTTTCGCAAGTCCCCATCGGTACGAAGGTTCGCAACCTGCTTCTGACGGGACAGAACATAAATCTGCACGGTATCTGCGGCGTTCCGCTCACGGCCCTCCAAACGGCAGAAGCCATTGTCGGGGAGGGGCGAATTATTGACGCCATAAATCAAATGAAAGATGAGAGAACGAGAAACGATAATTGAAAGAAAACTGCGGCGGGTCATCTTGCCAATCGTGTTTTTGCTGGCGGTGATCGCCCTGCCGTCGCATGCTCAACTGCCCGTGGCTCTTTGGCAGGGGACGACGGTGCGCGCCGACGATGTGATGCTGACCCCTTATCTTCCCGAGCACAACCCTACCGGAACGGCCGTTATCGTGTGTCCGGGAGGAAGTTATTGTTGGTTGGACCGGGAATCCGAGGGAGAGTTGGTGGGTCAATGGCTGAAAGCCTCAGGCGTTGCGGCTTTCGTGCTGAAGTATCGCACGGCCGGCATCGGCGCCTTTGTCACCCGCTACCGTATGTTGGTGCGCGGTAATCAGTATCCCGATATGCTTTGCGACCTGCAACGCGCCATTCAGTGGGTGCGTGAAAATGCGGAAAGTTATGGCGTCTTTACCGATCGGGTAGGTGTCATGGGCTTCTCGGCCGGAGGACATCTGGCGATGATGGCCGGTGTTTCCCGCACCGATTTTCTGACCCCTCTGGGGCTTACGCCGGAAGTGCCGTTACGTCCTGATTTCCTCGCTCCCATTTATCCGGTCGTGACCTTTTCGGACGAAACGCTGACGCATCGACGTTCGCGGCGCGGCTTGCTGGGAGAATGGCGGAAAAGCAAACGGATGTGGCAGGATTCTCTTTCGGTGGAGAAGCAGGTCCGTCCGGATTGTCCTCCCGTATTTCTGTTGCATTGCATGGACGACCCTGTGGTGAAGTACGGCAACTCCATGCTGCTCGATTCCGCTCTCACGGCGCAGAATATACCGCACACATATATCCGTTACCAAACGGGAGGACACGGTTTCGGCGCCAATCCGCGCAAGGGAAGCCCCGAATCGGCCTTGTGGAGAAATGAGTTTTTGAAATGGTTGAACACGTTGTTTGAATAAAGGAAAAGCCTATGAACGACATTGAATTTCAGTCGCCCGAAGCCATAAAGGCCTTTCAGGAAAACCTGTTGCGGCAGGCACTTGCCTATCTGAATGAAAATTCGGTATATTACCGGCGCATGTTCGGCAAGTACGGCATTGATGTGACGAAGATCAACGCTCTGGAAGATTTGGTCAGGATTCCGTTCACCGAGAAGAAAGACTTGCAGCTTTTCAATGAAGAATTTCTCTGTTGCCCGAAAGAGAAAATCATTGATTACATCACAACTTCGGGCACGTTGGGCGATCCCGTGACCTTCGGCTGTACGGAGAAAGACTTGCAGCGGTTGGCCTATAACGAGAAGAAGTCTTTTGCCTGTGCCGGTCTGCATCCCGGAAACATTCTGCAGTTGATGACGACCATGGACAAACGCTTTATGGCCGGCCTCGCCTACTTTCTGGGTATCAGAGAGCTGGGAGCCGGAATCATTCGGGTGGGCAACGGCATCCCGGAATTGCAGTGGGACACCATCCGGCGCATCGGTCCCGACACGCTGATGTGTGTGCCTTCGTTTATTTTGAGGCTCATTCAGTATGCCGAAGAACACGGTATCGACTACCGCAACAGCAGCGTACGGCGCATCATCGGCATCGGAGAGGGATTGCGTGAGCAGGATTTCAGCCTGAATCTTTTGGGACGGCGCATCAAAGAGAAGTGGGACGTGGAATTATTCGCCACTTATTCCTCCACCGAGATGGGCGCCACTTTCTCCGAGTGTCAGTACGGCATGGGCGGGCACGTGCATCCGGAGCTGATTATCGTCGAAATCATCGGAGAGAACGATCTCCCTGTGCCCGACGGAGAAGTGGGCGAGATTGTCGTTACCACCTTAGGGGTCGAGGGAATGCCTTTATTGCGCTTCCGAACGGGCGACATGGCCGCAAAGCGCATCGAACAGTGCCGTTGCGGAAGACATTCGTACCGGCTCACGCCATTGGTGGGCCGAAAGAACAATCTCATCAAACTGAAAGGAACCACCCTCTATCCGCCTGCCATCAACGATGTGCTCGACAATACCGAATATGTGGACAATTACATTATCTTCGTGCAGGAAAGCGAAACCGGAACCGACGAGGTTATGGTTAAAGTGGGGTTGAAACATACTCCCGACTTCGACGTCGTGAAAGACCTCAAAGACAGGTTCCGATCCCGTATCCGTGTGGCGCCGTTGCTGGAAGTTCTGCCGGTCGAAGAGGTCAGGCGGCTGAATTTCCCCGCCGACAACCGTAAGCCGGTGAAATTTATCGATAACCGTAAAAAGAGTAAGTTATGAAAGATGTGACCCGATTCGACGACATTCGTCCCTATCGCGACGAAGAGATACCCGCCGCCATGCGGCGCATTGCCGAGAGTGAATATTTCCCTTTGCTGGCTTCTTACGTGTATCCCGGCGAAGACGTGGAACGTGTGCGTGCATTGATTCGCGGTTTCCGCACCATACGCGACTTTCAGCTGGAAGTCATGCGGTGTGTCAACGAGCAGGTTCTGGCACGCAGTGTCACCGAATTCACATACGGCGGCGTGGAACGGCTGGACACGGACAAACGCTACCTCTTCGTTTCCAATCATCGCGACATCATGCTCGACTCCTGTCTGCTTCAATACATTCTTTATCGGAACGGGCACGAAACCACCGAAATCACTTTCGGGGCCAATTTGATGTGCCATCCTTTGGTCATCGACATTGGCAAGGCCAATAAAATGTTCCGCGTGGAGCGAGGCGGCAACATGAAGGAATTTTACCGCAGTTCCATGCACCTGTCGGATTATATCCGCCATGTGCTCACGGAGAAGAAACAGTCCGTTTGGATAGCCCAGCGCAACGGCCGCACGAAGGATGGAAACGACCTCACCGACCAAGGCATCATCAAAATGTTCGGCATGAGTAAGCCGGACGATAAGGTGGCGGCTCTTGCCGGACTGAACATTGTGCCCGTGGCCGTGTCCTACGAGTGGGAGCCGTGCGACATGCTGAAATGCCGGGAACTTTACGAGTCGCGCGAAGCTCCCTACGTGAAGAAGCCCGGCGAAGACTTGAACAGCATCCTCACCGGCATCGCGCAGCCGAAAGGTCGGGTACACATCGAGTTCTGCCCGCAGATAACGGAAGCCGATCTTATGCCTTTTTCCGATTCGGCGAGCAATGAATACCACAAGCAGGTGGCCGCTCTGATCGATGAACGCATTCACCGGAATTACCGCCTGATGCCTGCCAATTACATCGCGCACGACCTGCGCAGCGGACAGGCGGAGTATGCCGGTCGCTACACGACGGAGCAGAAAAACGCCTTTGTCGAGCGCATGAGCATGCTCCAAGAAAAGGCAGACTGCGACATGAACGTGATGAACGAAATCTTCCTGAATATTTACGCCAACCCCGTCAAAGACTGAATCCGCATGAACGAAACCGTACAGTCGCCACTGCCGACGGGTAAACGCGCCAACTTGTACGGCCGCTTGCCGCTCAACGCATGGCGGGTGGCTTGCTCGTTGTTTTCGGCTGCGGTCTATCTGTCGCAGCTGTTCACGGCAGTGGTGTTGGGCTACCTTCTCTTCTCTTTCGGCAAGAAAACCGAGCGCAAGCGTCTTTTCTTTCATCGTTACATCCTTTTTCACTACCGTTTCGACCTGCGTCACCTGCCCGGCGTGAGTTATCGGCTGAACAATCCCCACGGCGAAACCTTCGAGCGGCCTTCGGTCATCATTTGCAATCATCAGTCGTTTCTCGATTCGGTGACGATGATGGTGCTTTCGCCCAAGATACTGATTGTCACCAGCGGATTTGTGTGGAAAAACAAAATCATTCATAAAATACTGGGCTTTGCCGATTACTATCCCGTTACACAGGGCATCGAACACAGCGTCGATTTCTTCCGTCCGTTTGTCGACAAGGGCTACCACATTGTTGTTTTCCCCGAAGGAGAAATATCCGCCGACTGTTCCGTGGGACGTTTTCACCGCGGAGCCTTCTATCTGGCCGAACAGCTCGGCGTGGACATACTCCCGGTATTCAACCACGGCGTGGGCCATGTCGTTCCCAAAGGTGTGTTTTGGCTCAACCGGGGACAAATCACGACCGAAATCGGCCGACGCGTCGCATCGGCCGACATGACTTTCGGGACGAACTATTCCGAACGCACGAAGAACATCGGGCATCGTTATCGGGAATGTTATGCCGGAATCTGCCGCCGCATCGAGTGTGCCGCTTATTTCCGCCATCTGGTTGTCGGGCTTTATGGCTGCATCGGCCGTTCGGCCAAACGCAGGGTGCGCCGCTTGCTCGATGCGAACGACAACTTCTCGGCCTGTGTGGATCCTCCGTTGTCCGGGGAAACGCTTGCCGTGTTCGGCGACTCCATGGGATGTGCGGCCTTGCTTTTTGCCTTGGTGCATCCTCATGTTCGCATCGTGTCCGTTGAGGCTGCGGATTGGCTGCGCCTGTTGGCCTCGAAGTGCGGCAGACTGCCCGAAAATCTGACTTTCCGTTCGGGCGAAGAACCTCTAAATTATGATAAATATCCTTCGGTAACTATCCCGGAATGAGGACTATTCGCTATGTTTACGTCGGTAAACCAACAGAAAAGCGTATGAAAAAACTGATCATTCTATGCTCTTTGTTTGTGGCGTCGGCCTTGCAAAGCGGGCACGCACAGACCACCACGGCGTTTCTGGAACGCTTCAAAACCTTCACCGACGAGGTGGCGGCAAGAAAAGAAATCACGGAAAAGGAATTCGACGAACTCGACGTGAAATACGAGCGGTTCAAAGAGGAATACGGCAAGTATAAACCTCAGATGACCAACAAGGAAATCCGGAAATACAACTCTTATAAAGCCAAGTACGACAAGCGCAAAGCGGGCGTACAGATGAAAAAAGTAGGCAAGAAGGTGGATAAGGTGGCCAAGAAAGTGGGCGAGAAAATCAAAGAGACGGGGGCCGCGGTGTCGGGCTACGTGGAAGGCGTGCTCGACAAGAATAAAGACGGGGAAAAAGACGATAAAGAAAAGGCCAAACAGTAGGGGAAGAAAGGTTCGGATAAAAAAGCGGCCAACCTTTGTGCATGGATGTTCCGTGCGATTGGCCGCTTAAAGTCAGAAAATCATTTCCGAAGCAATCCGTCCACAACGTCGATTAAATTCTCGGCAAAGCCGGTAAACCGGGGTGAATCTTGATGCATCATCAACTGCGGATAATCGCGATTGAAGCGAACGAGGTTGATGTGCGAATGGCTTGCCAGCATTTTTTCAAAAGGGAAACGAATGATGTCGGGAGTGTTGAAACCTACGCCGAATTCAAGCAAGAGCAGTTTGCCGTTCCATGCCCGTTCCACGAAGTGGCGATAGGCATTTGCCTGACGATGCCAATGGCTGTCTTCCACAAATGTTGCATCGCAGCGCAGGTTGGGACTCATCGGCTCTCCGGTTTGCGGATGGTGTGGCACGAGCGCTGTCGGTATTTTGCAATCGTGCGTCGCGGCTATGGCCTTTTCCACCCACTGTTCGTTGTAAACAAGTGTCTGCGGTTTGCCGCTCCTCGCTTGCAGGTAAGCATAATCGCCTTGCGTGGCGAAGATTCGGGATGGGGCAAATCCTGATTTCTCGAACTGTGCATCTACATTCGTGGTTATCACGAAATATTCTTTTTCTGCCACAAGTTGTTTCAGCTTGCAATAAAGTTCTGTCCCTCCGAGGCGGAAGCGTGCAAACCAAATGTGTTTGGCCCAATATGCCCATCGTTCTTCCTCTGTCTGAAAAGGGTAGAATGAAGAAGAATACAAGTCGGTGATGCCGTAGCGTTCTATCCACGGGCGAAATTCCCGTTCAAACGCGGTTCCTGAATATTCCAGGCATGCCGCTGCCGACAATCCGGCACCGGCACCGATTAAAACACTGTCGGCTTCGGCTATAAGTCTGCGTACATGGTCTGTACGTTCAGAGAAGTTGGCGGTAGATGTCATAGTCTTTATCCAAAAAAACATTGAAAACAACTTGTGTGACGGATGACGATTGATGCGTGGCGAGCCATTTCCTCACTGTGGCGAGAGCGATCTCTGCCGCACGTTTGTTCGGGAAGTTGAACACACCTGTGGAGATGCAGCAGAAGGCTATGCTCCGCAGATGGTTGGCTGCTGCCGTGTTCAGGCACGAGCGATAGCATGAAGCCAATTGCTCCTCTTGCTTTTCGGTAGGCGGCAAGCCTTGCGGAATGATGGGGCCAACGGTATGAATGACATGTTTGGCCGGCAGGTTGTAGCCGGGCGTTATCTTGGCTTCCCCCGTCGGCTCGTCGTGTCCCTGTGCTTTCATCTGCTCATGGCATTCTTGCCGAAGCTGTATGCCGGAGGCCGAATGGATGCAATTATCGATGCAGTCATGGAGCGGAACCCGGCATCCGAGCATCCGGCTGTTGGCCGCATTGACGATTGCGTCGACTTTCAGACGGGTAATATCGCCCTGCCACAGTTGCAAACCTTCTTTTTCAATAGAAACCATTCCTTTCTCTTCTGCCTGCATGCGGAGTTCCCGGTCTTGTGCGTCGAGGAACTTTTTTGTGGCAGGGACGGGCTGACGAATGTTCATCAGGGCGCGCATCATCCGTTGCTTCTCTTTGAGTGATGCGGGAAGCACATATTGCTGTCCATTGTCGGTCATCAGTTGTCGCAAGATGTAGTCAAGATTCTCTGTCCGGTCCATCATGTCTTTTTTTATTTCTATGAGAAACGTTCGCCCACGAAACCGTCACTCATGTCGCCTGTCATCAGGTCGAAATGCTTCAAAACGGGCGGTGTGGGACGAAGGTCATAGTAATCCATTTCAGCTATATTCAGTGAGAAATATTCTAATTTGTCGTAGCCGGTGTAGAGCCTGGGCAGCACCTCGTTGTTCTCGTAGATCCATTGCCGGATGTCATCGGGAACCTCGAAGCTGACGGTTCCGGCGCAACGGACGGAAACCTTGTCGGCCTGAGCCAGCAACTCCACGTTGGGGTTCTTCTTTAATTCTTCCCAAACTGCTTTCTTCGGGGAAGTGGCAAAATAGCACACTGTGCCCTTCTGCATCATGATCCGGAAGGTGCGCAACTTGGGAAGATTGCCCTTGCACGTGGCAAAGGCAACTTCGTTGTGGTTGCGCAGGAAATCAAGAGCTTGCTGCAACATGGCTTAATAGGCTACGGTGAAGCGTTCTTTGTGGTGCTTGGGTGTTTCCAACTCGTCGACCATGGCAACGGCATAGTCTTCGACAGAGATGAAGCTCTCGCCATGCTCGTCGACTAACAAATCGTCCTTTCCCGTGCGGTATTTTCCCGTGCGAGTGCCGGGCTGCAAATTTCCAAGGTTGGCGGCGGGCGAGAGGAAGATCCAGTCGAGGTCGTTCTCCTTCGTCAGAACGTTAAGATAGAACTCGCCCAACGACTTTACGCCGGGCAGCCATGCTTCGGGCAGCGTACCCGTATCGACCAGACGGAGGCCGGGTTTGACGAAGAGTGTGCCTGCACCGCCCACGATGAGCAGTCGCCCGACGCCGGCACGCTTGACACCCTCCAGAATCTTCGGGTAGTTCTCCAACGTCTCCTCATACAGACGCGGATTTGCCCAGCCGGGGTTGTATGCCGAAATGACGGCATCCTTGCCTGCGGCCAAACGTGCCAGCGTATCGGGGTCGGTGGCATCGGCCTTCACCGTCTCGACATTTTGACGGTCGGCCGGACTTTTTGCGTCGCGAACTATTGCGGTTACCTTGTGACCGCGATTTGACAACTCGTTCAGGATGGCAGAACCAACGAAACCCGTTGCGCCGATCAATAACACATTTTTTGCCATAATTCTTCTGTTGTTTTTGGGTTAAACTTCTTTGTTGTTTTGTTGAGGCAAAGATGCGGCGTATTTTACACCCCCGCAAGAAGGCACTTTCGGGTAGGATAGTTACCCGGAAGTAGGAATTGTTGACCGACAAGGAATTGGAAAAATAAGATTTAACCTAAATCAACACAGTATAATATTTATACCAAGTAACTTTTCGATACCTTTGCTTAAAATCATAGTAGTATGGCAGATGTTAAAGTTGAATATTTGGCCTGTCCCATAAGGCAAGTCATCAGTCGTTTCGGCGACAAGTGGTCATTGTTGGTGCTCTATGTCATCAATGAAAGCGAGAATGGCGTAATGAGATTTAACGAACTTCGACGTCACATGTCCGACTGTTCGCAGAAAATGCTCTCTCAGGCACTGAAAAATCTGGAGCAGAACCATCTGCTGTATCGGGAGGTCTATCCTGAAGTGCCGCCGCGTGTGGAATACTCCCTGACGGAAACGGGAAAATCCCTGATGCCCTCTATCGTTTCGCTCATAGAATGGGCCAAACGGCATTTTGACGATGTGGTCGCCAAACAAATTTTGTAGTCGGTGTTTGGAATTGTAAAATAAAATTGTAAAAATAATTGCTTTTTGTTGACTTATTTTTTATATTTGCAAAGTGCTGCCTTTTTAAATGCTGCAAAGGAGGGCTGCATGGGTGATAGACGGTTTTATTCATGAAAGAAAAACGGGCAAGAGGCTGTTTGTTTTCATTGTAATTGGGGATGGTATGGAGATAAAAACGGATACTTCCTTTCAAATGCTTTTGATGTGAGGCAGGCGGCTCCTTATAACGACGATGCTATTGCCACACGAGGTGGTGAAAAAGATTACTATCAGTATAAACTAAAAATGTAAGAAGCATGGACTGGACAATTCTGAAAAAAATAAAGAACAGAAGAATCTGTCTCGTATTTATTACTTGTTCGCTACTGCTCTTGGCAAGTGCGTGTGTAAAAACAGTAGAGGGCGGTAGGGTGCCTTATCATTTTAACACCTATATTCGCATTCTCTCTCCCGCAGGAACCGACGTGATAGACTCGCTCAAGCGAACGGGAGCATACGAACAGCTTTGGATAACCGATGCGAGAGCAAACAGCGACAAACTGTCGATTCGTTTTTGGGGCAACTCGGGAGAAGAACCGTGGGCTTGGGGAGTTCTCAAGGAAGGAACACCTGCAGTCGCCCGGGAAGGTTGGGCGAAGACACTGAACATTCACTGGGGAGAAATACCCCAAGACGAAAATCTGAAAGGCTCTTACACCTTGTCCATGCGCAGCCCCATGCTGTTTGGAGACAACGAGGAACACACCGCGAAATTCTATATCAAAAATAAAGGATACCCTTTACTTGAAGTGGAAAAATGCGAGGTGGACGGAAAGATCGTCACTCCGGAGTATAACTACGACTCTTCGAACGTAGACATATTCCTCACCATCCAATTATAAAGACCTGCGCGAGGGAAGACGGCTGAAATCCGTCGGCTTTTCTTCATTTCAAAAACGCCTGTGTTTCGGCGAAACACAGGCGTTTTTCGTGCGGTTTGCGGAGGAGGATGTGCACGGAGCTAAAAGCGTCGTTTTGAAAGTGAGAATAAACCTCTTGCCCGTAATCACCCCTTTCGTTCCGGCGCATGCTTTTTTCGACGTTATGGGAGCAAGTCCGTATTATTGGATATACAATTTGCTGTAATTTTCCTATATTTGTCGGTGAAATCCATCCGAACCCTGTGATTCATGAAGATAAAAACGGTAATTAAATTAGACAAAACGAACGTTCATCCAGGCTGACGACCTGCATGAGAAGCTGCCACATACGCTGAAAGGCTGCAAACCCTGCGGGGTTTTGCGGCCTTTTTTGTTGAAAAAACGGAAGTTTTTCGATGAAACGGCGCACTTTTCGTTTTAGCAAAAACATGGAGGACGTTTTTGCAAAAACACCCCTCTTTTTTAGCAAAACGATTTTTTCTCATTGCAACAAGAGTTTCCGCATTTTTTACCGCGAGCGGCACGGCGTGGAAGCGAACGGCTCATGAATGGTAAAAAAAGCGGACTCTTTTCGCCGTTTGCACCGAACCGACGCAAAAAATTCGTATCTTCGCCTGCCGAAACAATATTCACGCTTACACTCGTTTTATGAAAAAACAGACTTGGGCATTTTTTCTTCTCGCTCTTCTCGGGCTGTTGCCCCATGCCGGCAGGGCATCGACGCAGCCGGAAGATTCGATTCGTTTCAGTTTGCTGACTTGCGCTCCGGGCGAAGCGATCTATTCGCTCTTCGGGCATACGGCCATCCGTTATGAGAACCTCGCGGAAGGCATCGACATGGTGCTGAATTACGGAATCTTCAGCTTCGATTCGCCCCACTTCGTCATGAGGTTTGCGCTCGGTGAAACCGACTACCGGCTGGGGGCGGAAGATTATGCGGAGTTCGAGGCCGAATACCGCCGTTACGGCCGAAGCGTCTATCAGCAGACGTTGAACCTGACGCCGGAAGAGAAACGGCGGCTGCTCGGTCTGCTGGAAGAGAATTACCGGCCGCAGAATCGCGTGTATCGGTACAATTACTTCTACGACAACTGTTCCACCCGTCCGCGAGACCGGATAGAGGAAGCTCTGGGCGGCAAAGTCTTTTATCCCGACACTCCGGCCGATTATGCGTACAGCTACCGCGACATCGTTCATCAATATTGCAAGGGACATTCGTGGGCGCGTTTCGGAATCGACCTTTGCATCGGCAGCGAAGCGGATCTTCCCATCACCCGGCGTCAAATGATGTTCGCCCCCTTCTACCTGATGAATGCCTTCGACGGAGCGAAGAAAGAATCGGCCGGCGAACGGCAGCCGCTGGTGGCGAAGACGGTCACGCTCGTCGACATTCCGAACCCGCAGGCGGGAGCGGCCGAGTATTTCACCCCGTTTCAATGCGCCCTGTTGCTGCTGATTGCAACTGCCGCGGCCACGCTTTACGGTATCCGCTGCGGGAAAGGGCTGTGGGGAATCGACCTTGTGCTGTTTTCCGTCGCCGGTCTGGCGGGTTGCCTGCTCGCGTTTCTGGCCCTTTTCTCGGAACACCCCACCGTGGGCAGCAACTATATGCTGCTGATGCTCCATCCCCTTCACCTGTTTGCCACGCCTTTTATTATATGTAGAGTGCGGAGAAAAAAACGAAGCGCGTATCTGGTCTTTGTCGCTCTGTCGTTAACACTTTTTATACTCCTTTTGCCCGCCCTCCCGCAGAAATTCGATATAACCGTAGTACCTTTGGCACTGTGTTTGCTTGTCCGTTCGGTAAGCAATCTCGTATTGACCTATACACGCAAGGCATGAAAGGACTTCTCACATCCCTCCTCACCGTACTGACTTTCGGCGGAATACAGGCGCAATCGTCGCCTGCCACGCCCCGCCTGGTCGTGGGGCTGACCATCGATCAGCTGCGCGGCGACTATCTGGAGGCCTTCGCCTCGCTCTACGGCGAGGGCGGATTCAAGCGGCTGTGGAAGGAGGGAAGAATGTTTTGCCACGTGGAGCACACGTTTGCCCGCGTAGATCGCGCCTCGGCCATCGCGGCCATTCACTCCGGAACAACGCCGTCGCTCAACGGCATCATCGGCAACGAATGGATGGACACGGCCAAACTGCGCGTCGTCGGCAGTACGGACGATCCTCAGTTCATGGGTTATTACACCGAGGGAAATCATGCGCCCACCCGCCTGCTCGCCTCGACGATTGCCGACGAGCTGAAAGCGGCCACGCAGGGCAAAGGGCTGGTCTACTCCATCGCTCCGCATTGCGACGCCGCCCTCTTCTCGGCAGGGCATGCGGCCGACGGAGCTTTCTGGCTCAATCCTTACACGGGAAAATGGAGCGGAACGACCTACTACGGCGAATTTCCCTACTGGGCCTCACAGTATAACGACCGCAAAGCCGTCGACTTCCGCATGAGCGACATCGTCTGGGAACCGTTCTTTCCGCGCAGCATGTACACGCTTCTTCCCGATGACCGGACAGCGGGATTCCGTCATAAATTCGACAACGACCGCCTGCTGAAATACCGCCTTTTCCTGACCAGTCCGCTCGTCAACGACGAAGTGAATGCGCTGGCCAAAGAAGCCCTGACACGCAGTCCGCTCGGCGTGGATGACACAACCGATTTTCTGGCCCTCACGTATTATGCGGGCAACTACGCCTCATCGCCGTCTTCGGCAAGCGGAGGCATGGAAATACAGGACGCTTACGTGCGGATCGACCGTAGCATCGCCGAACTTTTGGAACAGCTGGACCGGAAAATCGGTTTGCAGCATGTACTCTTTTTCCTCACCTCCACCGGCTATGAAGACAACTCGGTATCCGACAGCGCCACGTACAAGATACCGGGCGGAGAGTTTCATCTGAACCGTTGCGCCGCGCTGCTCAACATGTATCTCATGGCGACCTACGGCGACGGAAAGTACATCGAAACCCACAACGACAGTCAAATCTACCTCAACCATAAGCTCATCGAGCAGAAACAACTTAACGCGGCCGATGTGCAAGAAAAGTGTACGGAGTTTCTGATGCAGTTCAGCGGCGTGAATGAAGTCTATTCGGCCCATCGGTTGCTGACGGGTGCGTGGACTCCCGACAATGAGAAGATACGCAACGGCTATCACCGCAAGCATTCGGGCGACCTGGTCATCGAGGTCTTGCCGGGATGGACCGTCGTCGGCGAAAACGGCCGGCCCGACAAAACCGTGCGCTATGCCTCGCCGCCGGCTCCGCTCGTCTTCATGGGCAGCGGCATCAAACCCGATGTCATCCGGACACCCGTGACGGTCGACCGCATAGCACCCACCGTTGCGCACTTCCTGCGCATTCGCGCCCCCAACGCCTGCAAAGCGAGCCCACTCGTGGGGTTGCGCTGACCCGTTTCGTCCCCTCCTTTGCAAAAACCGGAGGCAAAGTGCTGATGAATCAGCATTTTAATATAACTTTGCACAAACTTCTTTCAACTTGAACAATCATAAACAAACAAACGATAATGGGATTCAATGAATTTTTAAGCTCGATTTTCGGAAACAAGTCCACGCGCGACATGAAAGAAATCAAACCGTGGGTGGAGAAAATCAAAGCCGTTTATCCGGAAATTGAGGCGCTAAGCAACGATGCCCTCCGTGCCAAAACCGAAGAGCTGAAACGTTACATCCGCGAATCGGCCGCTGAAGAACGCGCCAAAGCGGACGAACTGAAGGCCGGCATCGAGGCGGTCGAACTCGAAGAACGCGAGGCCGTCTTTGCGCAGATAGACAAAATAGAAAAGGAAATTCTGGAGAAATACGAAAAAGCACTCGACGAAGTGCTCCCCGTAGCCTTCTCCATCGTGAAGTCCACCGCCCAACGCTTCACGGACAACGAAGAGGTGGTGGTCACCGCCACGGAATTCGACCGCCTGCTGGCCGCCTCCAAAGACTTCGTGCGCATCGAAGGAAACAAAGCCATTTACAGCAACCACTGGGTAGCCGGCGGGAACGATACGCTGTGGAATATGGTGCACTACGACGTTCAGCTTTTCGGCGGTGTGGTTCTTCATAAAGGCAAAATCGCCGAAATGGCAACCGGTGAAGGTAAAACACTCGTGGCCACACTCCCCGTATTCCTCAACGCGCTTACCGGAAACGGCGTGCATGTGGTTACGGTGAACGACTATCTGGCCAAACGCGACTCCGAATGGATGGGGCCGCTGTATATGTTCCACGGACTGAGCGTGGACTGCATCGACAAGCATCAACCCAACTCCGACGCACGCCGTCAGGCGTACATGGCCGACATTACTTTCGGGACGAACAACGAATTCGGCTTCGATTATCTTCGCGACAACATGGCCATCAGCCCGAAAGACCTTGTACAGCGTCAGCACAACTATGCCATCGTCGACGAGGTGGACTCGGTGCTCATTGACGACGCCCGTACGCCGCTCATTATCTCCGGTCCCGTCCCCAAGGGCGACGATCAGTTGTTTGAAGAACTCCGTCCGCTTGTTGAACGCCTTGTGGAAGCTCAAAAAGGATTGGCCACGAAGTTCCTTTCCGATGCCAAACGCCTCATTGCCTCCGACGACAAGAAAGAAGTGGAAGAAGGCTTCCTTGCCCTCTACCGCAGCCACAAATCTTTGCCCAAGAACAAGGCGCTGATCAAATTCCTCAGCGAGCAAGGCATCAAGGCCGGCATGCTCAAAACGGAAGAGATCTACATGGAGCAGAACAACAAACGCATGCCCGAAGTCACCGAGCCGCTCTACTTCGTTATCGACGAAAAGCTCAACAGCGTGGATCTTACCGACAAAGGTGTCGACCTGATTACGGGCAACTCTTCCGACCCCACACTCTTCGTTCTGCCCGACATCGCTTCGCAACTTTCCGAACTGGAAAACGTTGCCGGTCTGAGCGACGAAGAAAAGTTGCAGAAGAAAGATGAATTGCTGACGAACTATGCCATTAAGTCGGAACGTGTGCACACCATCAACCAGTTGCTGAAGGCCTATACCATGTTCGAGAAAGACGATGAATACGTCGTTATCGACGGACAGGTGAAGATTGTGGACGAACAGACCGGACGTATCATGGAAGGACGCCGCTACTCCGACGGACTGCATCAGGCCATCGAGGCCAAAGAGCGGGTGAAAGTGGAAGCCGCCACACAGACGTTTGCCACGATTACGTTGCAAAACTACTTCCGCATGTATCATAAACTGTCCGGAATGACCGGTACGGCCGAAACGGAAGCCGGCGAGTTCTGGGACATTTACAAGCTGGATGTGGTGGTGATCCCGACCAATCGCCCCATCGCCCGCAAAGACATGAACGACCGCGTGTACAAAACAAAGCGCGAGAAATATAAAGCCGTCATCGAAGAGATTGAACAACTGGTAAAAGCCGGCCGTCCCGTATTGGTCGGTACCACCTCGGTGGAAATCTCCGAAATGCTGAGCAAGATGCTGGCCATGCGCAAGATAGACCATAACGTGCTCAACGCGAAGTTACACCAGCGCGAAGCGGACATCGTGGCCAAAGCCGGGCTGAGCGGAACGGTAACCATTGCCACCAACATGGCCGGTCGCGGTACGGACATCAAATTGAGCCCCGAAGTGAAAGCTGCGGGCGGTTTGGCCATCATCGGCACGGAACGCCACGAGTCGCGGCGCGTAGACCGTCAGTTGCGCGGTCGTGCGGGGCGTCAGGGCGACCCGGGTTCTTCGGTCTTCTTCGTTTCGCTGGAAGACGACTTGATGCGCCTCTTTGCCTCCGATCGCATTGCCCGTGTGATGGACAGGCTGGGATTCAAGGAAGGCGAAATGATCGAAGCCAAAATGATTTCCAGCTCCATTGAGCGTGCGCAGAAAAAGGTTGAAGAAAACAACTTCGGCATCCGTAAACGACTGCTGGAATACGACGACGTGATGAACAAGCAACGCACCGTGGTCTATACCAAACGACGTCACGCGCTCATGGGCGAACGCATCGGAATGGACATCGTAAACATGATCTGGGAACGTTGTTCGAATGCCATAGTCAATAACGACTACGACGGTTGCCGGATGGAAATGCTCCAAACCTTGGCCATGGACTGCCCTTTCACCGAAGAACAACTTCGCAACGAAAAGAAAGACATCCTCATTGAAAGAACTTTCACGGAAGCCATGGAAAATTTCAAGCGGAAAACGGAACGTTTGGCGCAAATAGCCAATCCCGTAATCAAACAAGTGTTCGAAAATCAGGGACATCTGTATGAAAACATCCTGATTCCGATCACCGACGGCAAGCGCATGTACAACATATCCTGCAACCTGAAAGCCGCTTACGAATCGGAATCGAAAGAAGTGGTGAAGGCTTTCGAGAAGTCGATTCTGCTGCACGTCATCGACGAGGCGTGGAAAGAGAACCTTCGCGAGCTGGACGAATTGAAACATTCCGTTCAGAACGCCAGCTACGAACAGAAAGATCCGCTGTTGATTTACAAGCTGGAATCGGTGACTCTGTTCGATTCCATGGTGGAAAAGATCAATAACCAAACCGTTTCTATCCTGATGCGCGGGCAAATCCCCGTTCAGGAAGGACAAGGCGGAGAACAAAACCGCCGCGTGGATGTTCGTCAGGCCGCCCCCGAACAGCGACAGGACATGAGTAAATACCGCGAACAAAAGCAAGGTCTGAACGATCCCAACCAACAGGCTGCCGCCGCGCGCGATACCCGGGAACCGCAACGCCGCGAACCGATTCGCACGGAGAAGACCATCGGACGAAACGATCCTTGCCCTTGCGGTAGCGGTAAGAAATATAAAAACTGCCACGGGAAATAAAGCCGTGGACAATGAGTGTAGTGATGAACGATAAGTCAACCCGATCGTTCATCACTGACTCACATTAAGGAATTCATAACGAAATACCGTTTGACCTATGATGCGTGCGACGTTTTCACTTTTCGTTTTTCTGCTGTTCTTGAGCGGTTGCCAGAGTCTGGAAGTCATTTCCATAGATTACATGCAGCCTGCGGAATTGAGTTTTCCCGCTCAGCTCCGACGTGTGGCGATAGTGAACAATACCGGTGTGCAACCCGACACTTCGTCGCAGGTATTGATCGACGGTTCGCAACCCATCGGCAATGCCAATCAGGCCACGGCTTACACAAACGGCGATGCGGCTATGGCCATCGAAACCATGGCGCAGGAAATAGCCAATCAAAACTATTTCGACGAAGTGGTAATCTGCGACTCGGCGCTGCGCGCCCGCGACATCCTGCCGCGCGAAAGCACGCTCACGCAGGAAGAAGTGGAAAACTTGACCTCCGGCTTGCGGGTAGACATGCTGATTGCTCTGGAAAATCTGCCGATCAGTGCGAAAAAAGTCATAGCCGAACTTCCCGAATATGGTGTTTTTCGAGGCACTACGGATGTGAAAGTATATCCCCTCGTTAAATTCTATCTCCCTGAACGCGCCCGCCCGATAGCAGCGATACAGCCCGTTGACAGCATCTTTTGGGAAACGTTCGGTCATTCGGTCGCCGAGACGCATGCGCAGCTGATTTCCGACGAGCGGCTGATCAAAGAATCTTCCGAATTTGCGGGGATTGTTCCGGTCAGGCATTTCATCCCGTCTTGGGTAAAGAAAGACCGCTACCTCTATTCCGGAGGCTCTTCGCTGATGCGCGACGCCATGGTCTATGTGCGTGAAAACCGCTGGGAGGAGGCTTACCGAAACTGGAAAACGTTCTTTGATAACGCGCGGAGCGATAAGAAAAAGATGTACGCCGCACAAAACATCGCCGTTTATCACGAATTGAAAGACAGCCTGAACCGGGCGCAGGAATGGGCTTTGAAGGCGCAGGAGTTTGCTCGCAAGGCGGAAAAACTCCCTGCCGGAGAGGGCTCGGAAGCATCTTTGTTGAAGCAGTCTGTTAATTACAGGCTGATCACACTCTATCTGGCGGAATTGAAACAACGCTATGAACAAATGAGTAAGCTGGACGCGCAAATGAGTCGCTTCAAACGTGATTTTTAGCATTTTGTGCACCGATTCCCGTTTTTCTTTCTACCTTTGAACAACTAATAGCAAGAAATACCCATGAAACTAAGCTCATCTTCGCAGTCACTCATCGAGTCGGCCATTAAGGAAGCCGTAAGCCGATATGGCTGCGGATGCGAACCGACCACCGTCACCGACCTGCACTTGCAACCCGATCAGGCATCGGGCCGGTTGTATATTTACGATGACGACGATCGCGAACTCGCCGAAACAATGGTAAGCGAATGGAGCAGCTACGAAGCCGACGATTTTCTCAGCCGGGCAGAATCCGTCCTGCGCGGTGTGCTCAATCGCCTGAAGGAGGAAGGTTGCTTTGATAAACTGACCATCATAAAACCTTATTCGTTCGTTCTGATTGATGAAGAAAAAGAAACGGTAGCCGAACTTTTACTGATGGATGACGACACACTGCTGGTGAACGACGAGCTTCTCAAAGGATTGGACAAGGAATTGGACGATTTCTTGAAAGAACTTCTGGAACGTTGACACTTGCCGCCCCCACACCGACTTATGATAATATGAAAATGTCGGTTTCGAGAAAACGGAGATGACATACAAACCGGCAATATCGCCGGTTTTTTTAGTGTCCCATTCTCGACAGCCCGCATATTTGTTGACCGGAAATCACCGCCCGATGGTGAGCCGTTTCAATTCGGCAAGCGTGCCGTTGAACACGTTCAAGTCGACTTTTTTGTCAATGCCTTCGACAAGTCCCACATCCGTGTGTTGCCAGAAGTGCCATTTGCCGCGATAGGCCACGGAGTCGACGTAATAATGTGCAATCCAGTACGGATAGGCATCGAACTCAGGTTCGTTCAGGTAGCTGGTCTTAAACTTGTGTGACGTATAAAGAATGGGTTTCACGCCGTAGTGTTTCTCGACCCGGTTGAGCCAGAGGCGAATCCCCTTTTGCAGTTCACGTTTGCTTTTCCGGCCGGTTACCTCCACATCGAGCACCGGAGGCAGATCGCCTTTTTCCAGCTTCACGGTGCGGATGAAGAAGTCGGCTTGTTTCAGCGGATCGGTGGTGGGTATATAGAAATGGTATGCCCCGCGTATGAAACCGTGTCGACGTGCGCCGGCAAAGTTCTTTGCGAAGGTATCGTCGAGCAGGCTTCCGCCTTCCGTGGCTTTCATGAAAACAAAATGCAGGGGAGTTTCGGATTCTTTGTGCCGCATCAGTACGCTCCAGTTGATGACGCCCTGATAGTGCGATACGTCCAGTCCGTGCACGTCGTATCCTTCGGGAACGCATGTGCCGTAGGCCTGCACTCCGTTGCACGGCATCCACCGATAGCGATAGGGGCGGACGAAGAAATAGTAAAATCCCGCGCAGAAGGCCGCAATCAAAAGTAAGGCCAGCAGATTCCGCAGCCATGCGGACATGCCGTTCTGCTTACCCGTCCGTTTGCGTCTGCGTCCGGATTTGTTTCGGACACCGGCTTTCCGTCTGCGCAAAGCGGAAGTTGCCGGTCGGTGTCGTACGGCATTCAAGAAACCGAATTGTTAAGCGATGAGTTCATAAAGAGAAAGAGGCCGGCGACGAAAGCTCTCTTCATCGCCGACCTCCGCAATCACTGATGAGTTTATTTCTTTTGTTCCAGTTGCAACGTTTTCGTCGGTTCGTCGCAGACTTCGGTCGGGCCGAAGTATTGGATGGGGCCCGGGTACACGTAAGCCGTTTCCAAGGCCCAACGGTCGCGCTGTGCGGCGAATGCCTTGAACGGTGCGCCGTCGAGTTTGACGAGGGCTTTCTGGATAACGGGTTTCATTTCTCCGTGGCGGCGTTCCATGTTCATCATCATCGTGATGGGCACACCCCCGGCGATCCATTCCGAAGCCGGAGCGGTCGTGTTGCGTACGGACGACATATAGCCTGTCTTGCCGTTGGCGATCAGCATGGATGCCGTGTAGCCCAGCGAGTAGCAATAGTCGGCATCGAAGTTCGACGGAGCGGCGCAACGTCCTTCGTAGCCGAAGAAGTGGTGCTGAGCGGTAAATTTACCTTTGAATTTGCCTTCTTCCTTCCAAGCGGCGAGTTTCGTGGCCACCATTTCGGACAAGAGTTTTTCCGTTTCGATGAGCGATACTTGTACGTTGCCGTGGGGGTCGCGATCGAGGGTCAACTGACGGGCCACGCTTTCGGGCAGGCTGGCATAAATCGCCGAGTTTTCGGGCGAGAGCTTGCCGATGATGTATTCGCGCTGATGCGACTTCTTGATGTGCGAGAACTCCACGGCATTGGCGGCAAGGAAGTCATTCAGTTCGGCAATCAGACGCTTCATGGCGGGAATGAATTCCACCAGTCCTTCGGGGATGAGCACCGTGCCGTAGTTGAGTCCCTGAGCCGCACGGTTGGCTACGGCCTGCGCGAGGTACGTCACCACATCGTCCAGAGACATGTTTTTCGCTTCCACTTCTTCGGAAACGATGCACACATTGGGTTGTACCTGCAAGGCGCATTCCAGAGCGATGTGCGAAGCCGAACGCCCCATCAGCTTGATGAAGTGCCAATATTTGCGTGCCGAATTGCAGTCGCGCTGAATGTTCCCAATCACTTCCGCATAGGTCTTGCAGGCTGTGTCGAATCCGAAAGACGTTTCGATCATCTCGTTCTTCAGATCGCCGTCGATGGTTTTGGGGCAACCGATGACCTGCACGCCGTAGTTTTTCGCCGCATAATATTCGGCCAGCACGCAAGCGTTCGTGTTGGAGTCGTCTCCGCCGATGATGACGAGTGCTTTAATGCCCAGTTTCTTAATGATTTCGTATCCTTTTTCAAACTGATCCACCGCTTCGAGTTTCGTGCGTCCGGAACCGATGATGTCGAAACCTCCGGTGTTGCGGTATTCATCCACGATTTCGGCAGTCAGCTCCATGTAATTATGATCCACCAAACCGCCCGGGCCGAGAATGAAGCCGTAAAGTTTGCTTTCCGGATTGAGTTTCTTGAGTCCGTCGAACAGGCCGGAGATCACGTTATGTCCGCCCGGAGCTTGTCCGCCCGAGAGGATGACTCCCACGTGAATGGGAGGCATGTCTGCGGGCTTTCCCGCTTCAAACGTAATCAGGGGCATGCCATACGTGTTGGGAAACAAGGCTTTGATGGCTTCCCGGTCGGCTACCGATTGGGTGGCGGCACCTTCGACGATGCTCACTGCGCCCGTTGCCAACGCCTTGGGCAATTTGGGCTGATAGGCAGCCCTTGCGATTTGCAATGCACTCTTTGTCATTTCTATTTGTATTTAAAGGTGTAAAATAGTTTTTGATATACAGGCTTGAAAAACAGCACAAATTTCGCGCTTTTTTCCGAATTATGAAAATAAAGGAGAGAGTTATGCGGGGCAACCGCTTCAAAATCCGAACGCGCAGAGTCGGCCGGCAAGTGCAAAATTCGTTGGTTTTTCTGTAAAACTCTTCTTTGCTTTTGAACCCTCCTGATTCTCTTCGGGAAAAACAAGCCCCCGCTTGAACGTTTTTCCGCCTGCTTCATCCCGTCTTCGGCATTCTTTTTTCCTTACACGATTTCTACGGTTTTCCGAAATGCGCGTGATTCACGCGACAACTGCGTGCATTTGACGTCTGAAACACGTGCATTTCAGACGTCAGACACGTGCATTTCAGACGTCAAGTGGGCGCATTTCGGAAAAGCCCTTCCCATGCGGCTTTGGAGAGGGGCGAAATCCCGACCGGTTCCGGAACCGTCTTCGCGAAGAATGTTGAAATAGTTTTACAGATGGCCGATGCGCGAAGGTGCAGGCGCATGGGGTATTTGCCGGATGTCAATCATTTTTTTCGAGGGAATTTCGCTTCATCCCGAATTGAAGAGCGTTTTGCCCGATTCATTCTCTCTTCATAGTTTTTGTCTATCATCGCATAGATTTATTCGATAGACTTTTGTTTGCAGTTCGGAAGCGATGGTTTTACCTTTGCGTCAACAAAACAATAACCATCTTAAAATAAAAAGATTATGGAACCTATTCTGAATTCTCAACTCCCTGCGTTTCGTGTGCAGGCTTTCCACAACGGAGCTTTCAAAACTGTATCTAACGAAGATCTCAAAGGCAAATGGGCCGTGCTGTTCTTCTATCCGGCGGACTTTACGTTTGTTTGTCCCACGGAACTCGAAGACTTGGCCAACAAGTACGAACAGTTCAAGGCTTTGGGCGTGGAAGTTTATTCGGTGAGCACCGATACGCATTTCGTGCATAAGGCTTGGCATGACGCTTCGGAAACGATTCGCAAGATTCAATACCCCATGCTGGCCGACCCCACCGGCGCGCTGAGCCGTGCACTGGGCGTGTACATCGAGTCTGAAGGCTTGGCCTATCGCGGCACGTTCGTGGTCAACCCCGAAGGTGTGATCAAGATTGTCGAACTGAACGACAACAGCGTGGGACGCGATGCCGACGAATTGCTTCGCAAGGTGGAAGCCGCTCAGTTTGTGGCCAATCACGCCGGTGAAGTCTGTCCGGCCAAGTGGAAGAAAGGTGCGGCTACGTTGAAACCCAGCATCGACCTCGTAGGTAAGATCTAAGAGAAAGAGACCAAGAAAAGTGTGTCATGAAAGGCGGTGCCTCGCATTTCATCCTTTTATGACACACCCCGAGGGGCTGAGCCGAAACGGAAGTTTCCGCCAGCCCCATTTTTTTTGCATACGCAGTAATAACATCAAAGAAAACACAGAATATGTTAGAACCCGCATTAAAAGAACAATTGGCCGGGATTTTTGCCACACTCGATGCCGACTATACATTCGATGTGCGTGTGCCGGCCGATCATGAAAGTCGCGGCGAGCTCATCGGACTTCTGGAAGCCGTGGCGAGCACTTCCGAAAAACTTTCGCTGACCGTTGCCGAGGGCGGACGTCCGGAATTCTTTCTTCTGAAAAACGGTGTCGCCACCGGCATTTCTTTCCGCGGCATCCCCAACGGGCATGAATTTACTTCGCTGTTGCTGGCCGTGCTCAATCTCGACGGTAAGGGCAAAAACTTCCCCGATGAGGGCGTTTGCAACCGTGTGCGTGCGCTGCGAGGCCCCATTCGCCTGACGACGTACGTTTCCCTGACTTGCACGAATTGCCCCGATGTGGTGCAGGCCCTCAATGCGATGGCTACGCTCAATCCGGCCATTGCTCACGAAATGGTGGACGGTGCGCTCTACGAAAAGGAAGTGGAAGATTTGCACATACAGGGCGTACCTTCGGTCTATGCCGACGGCAATTTGTTGCATGTCGGGCGAGGTGAGTTCGGCGAACTGCTGGGCAAGCTCGAAGCACAGTACGGCATCGAACCCGCGAAACAGGAAACGGCGAAACGAACTTACGACGTGATTGTGGCCGGCGGTGGACCGGCAGGAGTTTCGGCGGCCATCTATTCCGCCCGTAAAGGATTGAAGGTTGCTCTTGTTGCCGAGAGAATAGGCGGTCAGGTGAAAGAAACGGTGGGCATCGAGAACTTGATTTCCGTTCCCGAAACCACGGGCAGCGTCTTGGCCGACAATCTGCGCACGCATCTTTCTCATTATCCCGTGGATTTATTGGAGCATCGCCGTGTGGAACGTGTGGAGCTGCGCGACAAAGAAAAGGCGGTCACGACTTCGGTCGGTGAAGTGTTGCTTGCCCCGGCCCTCATCATCGCGACGGGTGCAAGCTGGCGCAAGTTGAATGTGCCGGGCGAGGCCGATTATCTGGGCAGGGGCGTTGCTTTCTGTCCCCACTGCGACGGGCCTTTCTATAAAGGCAGACATGTGGCGGTGGTCGGAGGAGGAAACTCCGGGGTGGAAGCCGCCATCGACTTGGCCGGCATTTGTTCGCGCGTCACCGTGTTTGAGTTTATGGACGAGCTGAAGGCCGACCGCGTGTTGCAGGAACGTTTGCGCAGCCTGCCCAATGTGGAAGTCTTTCTCAGTTCGCAGACAACCGAGGTCTTGGGTAACGGCGAAAAACTCACAGCCCTGCGCGTGAAAGACCGCAAGACGGACGAAGAGCGGTTGGTCGAACTGGATGGAGTGTTTGTGCAAATCGGCCTTTCGGCCAACAGTGCTGTCTTCCGCGACGTCGTGGAAACCAACCGCATGGGCGAAATTGTGGTCGATTCACATTGTCGCACCGGAGTGCCGGGCATTTATGCCGCGGGCGATGTGTCCACCGTTCCCTATAAGCAAATCATCATTTCGATGGGCGAGGGGGCGAAAGCTGCGCTTTCCGCATTCGACGACCGGATACGCGGGCTGTGAATCGCCATGCCCACGGCATCATTCCGGGGCCGGACGAAAGAGATGCGAGCGCATCCGCATGATGTGTCGCTTCGACGAAAGCCGATAAAAAGAATGACGGGCAAACAAGGAGGAACAGAACCTTGTTTGCCCGTCAACTTATTTCCTGCCTGAATTTCAGGCTCAGAGCACGGCTTCTACCGTATAGCCCATTCCGCGGAGCAAATCGGGCAATCCTTCTTTCCCGATCAGATGGCCTGCGCCGACCACAAAGAAAGCGGGTGCTTCGTGCAGAAGAGTTTTCATTCGTTCCGCCCAATTACGGTTACGGTTGTAAATCAAGGCTTGCTTTTCTTCGGCAGTGAGGCCTCCTTCGGAGGACTCCATGACTTTCGCCATCCCTTCCAAATCTTGACGCATATAGCATTCGGCCATCTGCTTCGACTGTTTGACGAGGTCTATTTCCGTCGTTTTCAGCAGATTTTCCGCCTGTTTCTTCAGTGGAGTGTCAAACAGAAGACGGCATTGGAATTCTATGGTTTCCAGTCCGCCCACCTCCTTTTGCGACTGTCTGGCAAGCGTTTGCAGGGAAGCGTCCAACTGTTGTTGGGGGTTGAAGTCCGGGAAGGCTTTCATGGTGGCAAAAACCGCGATTTGAACCCCGATGGCGGAAGGTTTCAGCATTTTCACCTGTTCGGCGCCGACACCGAAGTAGGTCTTTATCAGTTCGTCTATCCGGGCATATTCTTCGGGAGTGTAGAGAGTGGGCAGCAGGCTGTCTTGCGGCAGCATCATGTACTTCACCATAATCTGTTGCGCCTGAGCGGCCATGCTGTCCATGACAACCTCGCCGTACAAGCGTTCGGTGGCTTCGAAAGCCGCCTTGAATCCTGCAATGCTATCCATAATGTTGAGCGGGGCAATGTGGTGAGTCCCGAAGATGTACGAGGGCTTTTCAATGCCGTTTCCCGTTACTTTCCAAAGAAGTTGAGCTTGGGTGGAGGAGCATACACAACACCACAGCGCAATGACAAATAAGCGTAGTTTCATGAGAAAGAGATTTTAATGATGAATACTTTCGCAAATATACTGTTCGGAGTTCAAACGGCAATAGTCGAAGTCCGTTTTTTTACGGAAGAGAAAAACGCCTTGTCCGGTAAAAAAGAACAGGCTGCCTTTGTTTGAAGAAGATTTCTTTGTTGATTTTTTTATCGAAGAAATTACCCCGGCCTCAAGTAGAAATGCGGAGAGAAAACTGCGTTGTGTCGCCGAAGGCCTTATCTTTGCACCCAAACAGTTGGCCATGAATCTGATTTCATTTCTGCGGGAAGCCTTACAATCGTTTGTCTCGTTGTTTTTTCCTCGCTGTTGTCCGGTGTGCGGTCTCCCATTGGGCAGAGGAGAGGAATGTCTTTGCACACTCTGCAACATCAACTTGCCGCGTACGGACCTTCATCTTCAGCCGGACAATCGCATGGAACGTCTCTTTTGGGGGAAATTTCCTTTGGAACGGGCTTCCGCTTATTTCTACTATCGCAAGTCGAGTGCCTATCGTTTTTTGATTCATCGGCTGAAATACGGCGGGCAGAAAGAATCGGGCCTCATTCTGGGGCGTCAGTATGCTGCGGAACTTCTTCCTTCGGGCTTTTTTACGGGCATAGACATCTTGATTCCCTTGCCGCTTCATCCCAAAAAACAGCGGAGCAGAGGCTATAATCAAAGCGAATGGCTGGCGCGTGGCATTTCCGAAAAGACCGATATACCGATAGACACCGAAATAGTGTCGCGTATAAAACATACGGACACACAAACCCGGAAATCGGTGAGTGAACGTTGGGAGAACATGGAGGGAGTGTTTGCCTTGAGAAAACCGGAAGCCTGTGTAAACAAGCATGTGCTCATCATCGACGATGTGTTGACTACGGGAGCAACCGTTACGGCTTGTGCTTCCGCCTTGGCAACCGTGGAAGGTGTGCGTGTGAGTGTGCTGACCATTGCGTTACGCGATGGCTGACTTGCGGATATTCTTTGGTTGAATACGGAAATAAAAAAAGGAACCGCCTTTTATCGGACGATTCCTTTTCGTTTCTGCTCTTCCTCTTGGACTTGAACCAAGGACCCTCTGATTAACAGTCAGATGCTCTAACCGACTGAGCTAAGGAAGAATAAGCAATTCTCCTCTAATCTGCTCTTCCTCTTGGACTTGAACCAAGGACCCTCTGATTAACAGTCAGATGCTCTAACCGACTGAGCTAAGGAAGATTGTTTTGTTGAATTGCGGGGCAAAAGTAATAGGATATTTTGAAATATGCAATATCTTTGTGCAAATTTTTAGACTGATGGACAAAATTGTAGGGATGGGCAATGCCCTTGTAGATGTACTTGTAACCCTTAAAGACGACACACTACTTGATAAAATGGGATTACCTAAAGGAAGCATGCAGCTGATTGATGAAACAAAACTGGCATTGATCAACGCGCAATTCGCCAAAATGGACACGCATCTGGCCACCGGAGGGTCGGCAGGCAATGCGATACTCGGTCTTTCCTGTCTGGGGGCATCTACCGGATTTATTGGCAAAATAGGCACCGACAAATATGGGGAATTCTTTCGTGACAACTTGAAAACAAACAGCATTGAGGACAAACTCTTACTCTCTTCCGAATTGCCTTCGGGAGTGGCCTCTACTTTTATCACCCCCGATGGCGAGCGTACTTTCGGAACCTACTTGGGAGCCGCGTCGTCGTTGAAGGCGGAAGACCTTAACCTCGACCTGTTCAGAGGCTATGCTTATTTATTTATCGAGGGGTATTTGGTGCAAGACCATGCCATGATTCTGCACGCCATCGAACTGGCTAAAGAAGCCGGCTTGCAGATTTGTCTCGATATGGCAAGTTATAATATCGTGGAGGCCGATCTCGATTTTTTCTCTTTGCTTGTCAACAAATACGTCGACATTGTGTTTGCCAATGAAGAAGAGGCAAGAGCATTTACGGGGAAAGAACCTCGGGAAGCTGTGGAAGAAATCAGCAAGAAGTGCAGTATCGCCATTGTGAAAGTCGGTTCGCAAGGTTCTTATATTCGCAAAGGTACGGAAGAGGTTAAGGTTGAGGCCGTTCCGGTGGAGCGGGTCGTCGATACCACGGGAGCGGGCGATTACTTCGCTTCCGGCTTTCTTTACGGCCTTACCTGCGGACATTCGTTGGAAAAGTGCGGGAAAATCGGTTCTCTCCTGTCGGGACATGTCATTCAGGTCATCGGAACCACACTCCCGAAAGAACGCTGGAATCAAATAAAGTTAAATATCAACGAGATTTTGGCCAACTAACAACCGATTAGGCCTATTTTAGAGGTCTGTTTAAAAAGAAAAAATATGAAAAAATGGCTGAGCGGCCGAAGAGCCGTGTTTGTTGCAGGTTGTGTCATCGCTGTGGTTGCATTCCTTGGTTTTCAAATGGGGAATAATCGCAACTTCCAAATTGCAAAGAATCTGGATATTTTCAATGCTCTCGTGAAAGAGTTGGATCTGTTTTATGTGGATACGATTCAGCCCGACAAAATGATTCGCGAAGGCATTGAAAATATGCTCTATTCGCTCGACCCTTATACAGAGTATTATCCCGAAGAAGACCAGAGCGAGTTGGAGCAGATGATTAAGGGTTCGTTTGGGGGAATCGGGTCGTTGATCTCTTACGACAGCAAGCTGAAGCGTTCCATGATTGCCGAACCCTATGAAGGCACGCCCGCCGCGAAAGCCGGTCTGAAGGCAGGAGACATTTTGATGATGATTGATACCATCGACCTTGCCGGGAAAACGACGAGCGAAGTCAGCCAGTTGTTGAGAGGGCAGGAAGGTACGGATTTCCGTTTGAAAATTGAACGCCCCAATGCACAGGGAGGACGCACACCGATGGAATTTGTCTTGGTGCGGAAATCCATTCAGACGCCGAGCATACCTTATGCAGACTTGATTGAGGGAAATGTGGGCTACATCAATCTGCATACGTTTTCCGGCAATCCGGCCAAAGAGTTTAAACAGGCTTTTCTCGACCTGAAGAAGCGTGGAGCCACTTCATTGGTTATCGATTTGCGCAATAACGGAGGTGGGTTACTTGATCAGGCGGTGGAGATCGTGAACTATTTTCTGCCGCGCAACAAAGTGATTGTGACGACCAAGGGGAAAACGGCACAAGCCAGCAGCGTCTACAAAACGTTAAGGGAGCCTATTGACGAGGAAATTCCTATTGCCGTTTTGGTGAACAGTGCCACTGCCTCTGCTTCCGAGATTCTCTCCGGGGCTTTGCAGGATTTCGATCGTGCCGTCATCGTGGGAAACCGCACTTTCGGCAAAGGTCTGGTGCAGACACCCCGTTCGTTGCCTTATGGCGGCATGCTGAAGGTGACCACTTCGAAATATTATATTCCCAGCGGACGGTGCGTGCAGGCCATCGACTATAAACGCCGTAACGAAGACGGCAGCGTGGGCGCCATCCCCGACAGTCTGACCAAAGTATTTCATACGGCAGCCGGAAGGGAAGTGCGCGACGGAGGAGGAATCACGCCCGACATCACGGTGAAACAGGAAAAGACCCCTAACATTCTGTATTATCTTGTACGTGACAACTTGATTTTCGATTATGCCACGCAATACTGTCTGAAGCATGCCGACATCGCTTCGCCCAAAACATTCGGCCTGACGGATGCCGATTATGCGGAGTTTAAGGAGATGGTCAGGAAAGCGGATTTTAAGTATGACCAACAGAGCGAGAAAATACTGAAAACGCTGAAAGAGGCCGCAGAGTTCGAGGGCTATATGAGCCAAACCGCAGAAGAGTTTAAAGCATTGGAGAAAAAGCTGACGCATAACCTTGACCGCGATCTCGATTATTTTTCCAAAGACATCAAGAGGTTTATGGCTAACGAAATAGTGAAACGTTACTATTATCAGCGCGGCGGCATCATCCAGCAATTGAAAGACGATGATGATTTGAAAGCGGCGCTGAACATCTTGTCCGATCCGGCTCAATACCGCCAAAAACTCAGTGCTCCCGGGCAATAAAAAGAATTTGCCGACCGTGAAAAGAGGTTCGCATGCCGTTTCGTCCCGCATCGAGCGGGAACAATGGATGGTTGAGCAAATGATTCGTCTGTACTGTCGGGAGAAGGAGGGTAATGACAACCTTTGTCCGCAGTGCGCGGAGTTGATAGAGTATGCTCATTTGCGCCTGTCGCATTGTCGCTTTGGCGAAAAGAAACCGACTTGCCGCATGTGCCCTGTTCATTGTTACAAAACCGAACAAAAAGAAAACATGCGGAAGGTTATGCGTTATGCAGGCCCCCGCATGTTGTGGCATCATCCCCTGATGACATTGCGTCATTGGCGGATGGAATGGTAGTGGCATGTCAATACATTTCCCGGGCTGTACTCATGCAGCGGAGCACGTCTTCTTTTGTTCCGCCGAACGGACCGGAATTTTCGATTTTCAAGGTAGACATGGCGGCAGCGAACCGGCCTGCCTCATCGATTCCCGCCCCCATAAGACGCCGATAGAGATAGCCTGCGGTGTAGGTGTCTCCGCAACCCGTGGAGTCAATCACGGCTGAGGGCGCGAAAGCAGGAATGCGATGGAACGCTACGCCGTCATAGATGAGCGAACCCATACTGCCCAAAGTGACGAGTACTTCCTTCACTCCCCATTGATGCAGTCGGCGTGCAGCCTCATGAGGATCGGAGAAACCGGTCAGCACCTCCATTTCGTGTTCGTTCACTTTGAGGTAATGAATATGAGGCAGGGCTTCGAGTTTGTTGTCCCAGTCGATGGCGAACACATCTGTACCCCGCACTTCGCGTAAGTAGCCTTGTGCATCTACGGCCACCTTTCCGCGAGAAGCTAATTCTTTAATGACTTCCGGAGAAAAATCGTCGGCCAATAACGAACCCAGATGGAAAATTTCGGCTTCGAAGTTCTTGAGCTGCTCCACCGTAAACGGATCGGCTTTGGCAAGTACCCGCTGGCTGCGGTCGTCCGGGTTATCGCCGTAAATGTTTTCAAAATAGACCGAATAACGGCTGGGCAGTGCGGTGGCGTCAATGCCTTCTTCACGAAGCTTATCCACAACATGCAATTCGGTGTCGCCGACAGCCGTCACGAGGGCATAGTCCAAATCGTCGAAACTTTTTAGCGCACGCGAACTGTAAAAAGCCGTTCCTCCCGGCATGTAGACAGTGTTTTGTGGCGTCACCACTTTATCGAGAGTGATGTGTCCAATACAATAGAGTTGATGTTTCTTCATATAAATGATGGTATAAAACGGGAAAAAACCTTCAAGAAATAAAGGTCTTGAAGGTTTTTTTCTGTGTTCGTGCGGATGATAGGACTCGAACCTACACGCCTCTCGGCACCAGATCCTAAGTCTGGCGCGGCTACCAATTACGCCACAT
>JBHAEN010000236.1:0-3219 GCA_041855645.1 Bacteroides sp.
ACGCGTGTTTGACGCGTGAAATGCGCGTGATTCGGAACCCCCCTTCCCAAGAGGCTTTCGGAGTACTCGAAAAACGCCCCGTTTCGGAATTCGTGCCGGGCGAAAAGTTGAAAGAACTTTACAATGCGGGAGAAGGAAGGCGCGCTTCGGGGTTCCGGACCATCTGACTTTCAGCCCCGGAGCTTGCGGTGTCGGGGGATTGCGATGGCGCTAACCGACTGTTTTTCCCCGCGTTCACTCCGAAAAAAGACGGAATTTATTTGTTCTTTCGGAGAAAAGCCGTACTTTTGCAAGCCGATTATTATCGTTTTACAGATAAAAGTTTCATTCATAGCAAATTAGTTTCTTTGTCCGAGGAAACCGATTTGTGGTGAAGATTTTTTAGTAGTAACATTTTTAAAACCAAACAAAAGCAAGTGGATACTTTAAGTTACAAGACCATTTCTGCCAACAAGGCAACGGTAACCAAAGAATGGGTCATCGTTGACGCTACCGACCAAACGCTGGGACGTCTGGGCGCGAAAGTGGCAAAATTGCTGAGAGGAAAGTACAAACCCAACTTTACCCCTCATGTGGACTGCGGTGACAACGTGATCATCATCAATGCAGACAAAGTGAAATTGAGCGGAAACAAGTGGAACGACCGCGTTTACCTGTCGTACACGGGCTATCCCGGCGGACAGCGCGAAATGACTCCCGCCCGCCTGATGGCCAAACCCAACGGCGAAGAACGCCTGCTCAAAAAAGTCGTGAAGGGCATGCTCCCGAAAAACATCCTCGGCGCCAAGTTGCTGCGCAACCTCTACGTGTATGCCGGCAGCGAGCACAAACACGCTGCTCAAAACCCGAAGCTGATCGATATTAACTCCTATAAATAAGATAAATAATGGAAGTAGTAAATGCATTAGGCAGACGTAAACGTGCGATCGCACGCATTTTCGTAAGCGAAGGTACGGGAAAGATAACCATCAACAAGAGAGACCTTACCGAGTACTTTCCATCATCTATCCTTCAATACGTGGTCAAACAGCCCCTGAACAAGCTGGGTGCAGCCGAAAAGTACGACATCAAGGTAAACCTTTGCGGCGGCGGATTCACCGGACAGTCGCAAGCCCTTCGTCTGGCCATCGCCCGCGCTCTGGTCAAAATCAACGCCGACGACAAGGCCGCACTGCGTGCCGAAGGCTTCATGACCCGCGACCCGCGCTCCGTGGAACGTAAGAAACCCGGACGTCCGAAGGCACGCCGCAGATTCCAGTTCAGCAAGCGTTAACCACGCCTCGTCGAACCACGGCCTGAAGAGCCTCCGAACGGAAGAGACGCGGAAAACGGGATGAACGACACATGCCCCTGCCGCCCTCACCCTCGGTCAAAACCTCGTCGGCCGGACGACTGAACCCTGTTTAGCATCTAAACTACCGGGACTCGGAGATGACTACCCGGCGGTTGGTTTAGAAAACAAAAAAGAAAGTAAACGAATAAACAAAACAAACAACAATGTCAAGAACCAATTTTGATACATTACTGGAAGCCGGTTGCCACTTCGGACACCTTAAAAGAAAGTGGAACCCCTCGATGGCTCCTTACATTTTCATGGAACGCAATGGTATCCACATCATTGACCTCCACAAAACGGTCGCCAAAGTAGACGAAGCCGCCGAAGCACTGAAACAAATCGTGAAATCGGGTAAGAAGATACTTTTTGTTGCTACTAAAAAACAAGCCAAACAGATTGTGGCCGAGAAGGCACAGGCTGTGAACATGCCTTACGTAATCGAGCGTTGGCCCGGCGGAATGTTGACCAACTTCCCCACCATCCGTAAGGCCGTGAAGAAAATGGCCACCATCGACAAACTGACCAACGACGGTACGTACGCCAATCTTTCCAAGCGCGAAATCCTCCAGATCTCGCGTCAGCGCGCCAAGCTGGAAAAGAACCTCGGTTCCATCGCCGAACTGACCCGTCTGCCCTCCGCGCTTTTCGTGGTCGACGTCATGAAAGAACACATCGCCGTGCGTGAAGCCAACCGTCTGGGCATCCCCGTGTTCGGCATCGTCGATACGAACTCCGACCCCAACAACATCGACTTCGTGATCCCCGCCAACGACGACGCAACGAAATCCATCGAAGTAATCCTCGATGCCTGCTGCGCCGCCATGAGCGAAGGTCTGGAAGAAAGAAAGGCTGAAAAGGTCGACATGGAAGTTGCCGGCGAAGCCCCCGTCAACAAAGGAAAGAAAAGAACTTCGAGAGCCAGACTCGAAAAGTCTGACGAAGACGCAATCAACGCCTCCAAGGCCGCAGCGTTCCTGAAAGAAGACGAAGAAGCGTAAAACCATTCCGAGCGGATAGTCAGTAGTCGGTAGTTGAGTAGAAGAAAAGAAACCTCATTGAAGGCGGATTCGACTACGTTTGCACTACTATCCCTACCGACTGCCCGCTCGCTTTTTTCTCATACAAACTACTAATCATTAAAAAAATAAAGATACTATGGCTGTAACTATGGCTGATATTACCAAGCTCCGCAAAATGACCGGAGCCGGTATGATGGATTGTAAAAACGCGTTGACCGAAGCCAATGGCGATTTCGATGCCGCAATGAAGATTATCCGCGAAAAAGGACAGGCCGTCGCCGCCAAACGTTCGGACCGCGACGCTTCCGAAGGCTGCGTGCTGGCCAAGGCCGTCGACGGATTCGGTGCGATGATTGCCTTGAAGTGCGAAACCGACTTCGTGGCCAAAAACGAAGATTTCGTTAAGCTGACTCAGGACATTCTCGACGCCGCCATCGCCCACAAATGCAAGACGCTCGACGAAGTAAAAGCTCTGCCTCTGGGCAACGGAACGGTGCAGGACGCCGTGACCGACCGCAGCGGCATCACCGGTGAGAAAATGGAACTCGACGGATACGAAACCGTCGAAGGCGTGTCCATCTCCGTGTACAACCATCAGGGAAAGAACTTCCTCTGCACGATGGTGGCACTGAACAAAGCCGTCGACCCGAAAGTGGGCTACGACGTAGCCATGCAAGTGGCCGCGATGAACCCCATCGCCATCGACGAAAACGACGTTCCGGCCGACATTCTGGAAAAAGAAAAGGAAATAGCCGCCGACAAAGCCCGTCAGGAAGGAAAGCCCGAAAACATGATCGAAAAGATCGCCATGGGCCGCATCGGCAAGTTCTACAAAGAAGTTTGCCTGCTCCAGCAGGAATACAT
>JBHAEN010000237.1:0-13465 GCA_041855645.1 Bacteroides sp.
GACGTCTGAAATGCACGTGTCTGACGTCTGAAATGCACGTGTTTCAGAAGTCAAATGCACGCATTTCGGAAAAGCCCTTCCCATGGGGCTTTGGAGAGGGGCGAAATCCCGACCGGTTCCGAAATCTACCTCGCGAAGGAAGTTGAAAGAATTTTACAAAACAACAACCCGTGAGGTTGTATGCGCATGGGGTATTTGCCGGACAACAATAAAACGGAAAATGTTTAATCCACCCAACTTTGGGGAGTCACTTCACGCCTCTCCATAAAGAATCGGATAAAGGTTCGCCAAATTATACCGACGCATCGGAGAGATATATCGGCGAAAGCCGTTATCTTTGTACAGGTAAAACACAACATCACCATGAGACATCGCTTACTCGTCACCTGCTTCGGGCTGGCAGCCGCTTTGCCGTTGTGTGCACAGCCTCGCCTGTCGGTCAATAAGGAAGCACATCATTTCGGAAAAATAGGCTGGAAAATACCGGCCACGGTAGAATATATCATAACAAATACGGGAAATAAACCCTTGGTGCTGACGGAGATCACCACTTCGTGCGCCTGTGCGGCCACGGAATGGACACAACGCCCCATCCCTCCGGGCGGAAGCGGAATAGTGCGGGCCGTATTCGACGCCAAAGCATTGGGCAAGTTCCGAAAAACAGTGTCGATCTACAGCAATGCCTCTCCTCATCTGCGTCACCTGACATTCGACGGCGAAGTGCTCGAAAAAGTGGAAACGATCTACGAAGAGATTTCTCTGCCTTATCGTTTCGGTAAGATAGAAACCGACAAGAATGCCCTTGCATTCCCCGATTCGAGACGAGGCGAACAACCCGTGGTGAAACTGACCGTATGCAATCAGTCGAATAAGATTTACACCCCGGTATTGATGCACCTGCCGTCGTATATCAAAGCCGAAACGGATAAACCGACGCTCGATGTCGGAGAACGTACCACCATTAAGCTCACATTGGACACCCGCAAGTTGCTCGATGTGGGTTTGACGCAGGCCACCGTCCACCTTTCCCGGCACACGGGCGACAAAGTTAACGAGAATAACGCCATCCCGCTTTCCATAATACTTCTGCCCGCCGCAGAGCAAATCGGCGGCAATCCGGATGAAGCGCCATGCCTCCGACTGTCCGAAAGCGAAATCGATTTGTCCGGTTCGCCTACGCGCAAACCGCAGAAAACAAGCGAAGTGATACTGACCAACACGGGTAAAGAACCGCTCAAGATTCTGAAACTACAGGTCTTCGACCAAGGGGTAAACGTGAAACTACAGAAGAAACTCATTCTTCCGGGCGAGAGTACGCAACTTCGCATCAACCTGCTTCGCAATCGGCTCTTGTCGAAACATAAGGCCGATTTGCGCGTCCTGATTATTACCAACGACCCGAAGCAGCCTAAAGCGGAAATAAACATCAAACCTTAAAACTTTCCGAATTATGGAACATCCCGAAAACAACGAAATCTATAAGGGACTGGCCGTGAACAAAGGCATCGAACAACCTTCGACCATCAGTCCTTACCTTGCCGAACGACGGAAGAAGCGTGAGTTGTCCGTCGACGAATACGTAGAAGGCATTCTACGGGGCGACACAACTGTACTCAGTCGGGCAGTGACGTTGGTTGAGAGCACAAAGCCCGAACATCAGTCGGTGGCTCAGGAAGTCATCGAAAAATGTCTTCCCCATTCGGGAAAATCCGTTCGCATCGGCATCAGCGGAGTTCCCGGAGCAGGAAAAAGCACGTCGATCGACGTATTCGGTCTTCACGTATTACAAAAAGGAGGCAAACTGGCCGTATTGGCCATCGACCCCAGCAGCGAACGGAGCAAGGGCAGTATTTTGGGCGATAAGACACGCATGGAGCAGCTTTCCGTTCATCCCGCGTCGTTCATTCGCCCGAGTCCGTCGGCCGGTTCTCTCGGTGGCGTTGCACGCAAGACGCGCGAAACGATCATTTTATGCGAAGCGGCAGGATACGATAAGATATTCGTCGAAACCGTAGGCGTAGGACAAAGCGAAACGGCCGTACATTCGATGGTTGACTTCTTTCTGCTCATCCAACTGGCCGGAACCGGCGATGAGTTGCAGGGCATCAAGCGCGGAATCATGGAGATGGCCGACGGCATCGTGATCAATAAAGCCGATGGTGACAACATCGATCGTGCACGTATCGCAGCCACACAATTCAGCAATGCACTGAGACTCTTTCCCACTCCCGAGTCGGGATGGACACCACGCGTGCTCACTTACTCGGGTTTCTACAATCTCGGCATCAAACAAATTTGGGACATGATCGACGAATACGTGCGTTTCGTCAAAGACAACGGATATTTTGAGTACCGCCGAAACGAACAAAGCAAGTATTGGATGTACGAAAGCATCAATGAGCAACTGCGTGACAGTTTCTACCGCAATCATGCCATCTCTTCGCTGCTGCGCGAGAAAGAATCGGCCGTACTCGAAGGACGTCTGACCTCGTTCGTGGCGGCACGCGATTTGCTCAACACCTATTTCAGCTCCATCAAATAACGGCTACGGAAGTTTATCCGAACTTTTCGTGAAACCTGAAAAAGGCCTTTACCAACCGGAAAAAGCCTTTTTCAACTTGGTGGAACAAGTCTTTTTCCCAATCATCAGACCGGATGTTTAAAGAAAAACCGGAACGATTTCTTTTGAAAATCGCCCCGGCCTAATGTGAGTGATAAGCGGAAATCATTCCCCAAGGGAATCTCCGTATTCCATTTCTCCCTGCACAATGAACAGAATTTCTTCGGGATCATACTCGCCCATTTCGTCCTTACGAGCTTCGGTCACGATATAATCCACAACTTTCTCAAGATCGATTTCAACATATCCTTCCGCATCGGGTTCCTTGTCAAGGATGCCGCTTTCGGTATAATACTCGTCGATGAGATCAAGGAAATAGTAAAATTCGTCGTCCGAAAACTTCTCTTTCAGGTCTTGAGGCAGGTAGTTCCTGATGTATGCGATGGTCTTTTCATCATCGGCATCTTGCAGCAAAAAATCGTCTTCCATTCCCATGTCTTTATTGTTTTACGGATAATTTCCTGTGTTGACAAAGGCGTATAACCTCCGCTCGGTTTAAAGGAGATTTTTAACCTTTTCGGCAAAAACCTGCTTCGTGGCGGCTCCTACTTGCTTGTCGACAACTTCGCCGTTTTTGAAGAACAACACCGTAGGGATGTTACGGATACCGTATTCGGCGGGAAGATCATTGTTGTCATCGACATCACATTTGCCGATAATCACTTGTCCTTCGAACTCGGCAGCCAATTCCTCAATGATGGGGGCCACCATTTTACAGGGACCGCACCACGGAGCCCAAAAGTCGATCACTACGGGTTTGCCTTCAGCGAGAAGAGCCTTGTAATTGCTGTCTGTTACTTCTAATGCCATTTTCTTATTTATTTAATTAAACATATTATCTGCTTCTTGCAGATTGCACCGAACAAAGATAGGGTTTTTCCATGTATATTGCTCCAAGAGAATCCCGAAAGTTCCCGTTTCGGCACATCGGCCCGGTTTCAGTTGATTTGGAATTGCAGTTCCGGACGGTCTTCGAGGAAACGAATGAGCTTGTTGTTGACCGAAATTTTTCTCGAACGGGAGATAAAGTCGAGATGCCGGTGATGGGCATCACTATCGTCGATGACTCGAAAAAGCAGCTCCGTGGTTCCCGTACCTTCTTTGGTCAATGCCTCAAGTTCCGTGATGAAATCGGCATCGAGTATGGACAAAGGGATGGCAATAGTGAGCTTCTGCACGATTTCTTCCTTGATGTTGGAAAGGAGATCTATCGATGTGACTTTGATTTCCAGTTCTTCGGGCCGCCATTGTCTGGCCTGACAACGGGCTTTGATAAAGAGGAACATTCCTTCGTTCAGATAACCCTGAAAGTTGACCAAATCTTGCCCGAAGAAAGGTATCTCGCCCGATCCTGAGTAATCCTCCATCTTGACTATGCCGTAGGGATTTCCATTTTTCCCCACTCCGCGACGTACTCCGGTAACGATTCCTCCCATCGTGATCTCCCGATTCAGGAGACATTCTCTCTCTTTCAGTTCATCCATTTTCGTGTTGCAGACGTGTTTTAGCACGACCGAGAACTCATCCAACGGGTGTGCCGACAGATAGATTCCGACCAGTTCGCGCTCGCGATTGAGTTTTTCGAAGTCACTCCACTTCTCCACATGCTGCGGCAGTTCGGGTCGTGACACTTCGACCACATTCTCTCCTCCGAACAAAGAGTTGTTGGCAGCCATTTTGTCGGTCTGATAACGGTTCCCGTAACGCATGAGTATATCGAGGAAAGTCTCGCCCTTGGCGTTGGAAGCAAAGAACTGTTCGCGCTTGATTTCGGAAAACGTGTCGAAACCTCCGGCGAGCGCAAGACATTCCATGTTCTTTTTATTGCAGGTATTGAGGTTAACGCGCTGGATAAAATCGAAAATCCCTTCAAAAGGTCCGTTCTTTTCCCTTTCCTCGACAATACATTGCACGGCATTCTCGCCCACGCCTTTCACCGCACCGAGCCCGAAGCGGATATCTCCCTTTTTGTTGACGGTAAACTTGAGATTGCTTTCGTTGATGTCGGGACCGAGGGTTTGTATTCCCATGGCCTTGCATTCGTCCATGAATTTCGTGATATCGTTCATGTTCGACAAGCTGCGGCTCATCACCGCCGCCATGTATTCCGAAGGATAGTTTGCCTTGAGGTAAGCCGTCTGATAGGCCACCCACGAATAGCAGGTGGCGTGCGACTTGTTGAAAGCATAGGACGCGAATTTCTCCCAGTCGCCCCATATCTTTTCAAGCACTACGGGATCGTGTCCGTTCTTTTTTCCTCCTTCAATGAATTTCGGTTTCATCTCATCGAGTTTGTCGCGCAGTTTCTTTCCCATGGCTTTGCGCAGGGCGTCGGACTCACCTCGCGTAAAATCAGCCAGCAATCTCGACAACAACATGACTTGTTCCTGATAGACCGTGATGCCATACGTATCCTTGAGATACTTCTCCATAATGGGAAGGTCGTACTCGATGGGTTTTCGTCCGTGTTTTCGATCGACGAAATCGGGGATATAGTCCATGGGGCCGGGCCGATAGAGGGCGTTCATGGCGATCAAGTCTTCGAAAGTCGACGGCCGGAGTTCGCGGAGATATTTTTGCATGCCGGCAGATTCAAACTGAAAAGTTCCCACCGTGCGCCCTTCACTGTAGAGTTTGTATGTGGCTTCATCATTGATGTCGATCGCGTCGATGTCGATCGTTATCCCGCGGCTCCGACGAATGTTCTCGACGGCCTCTTTAATGATGGAGAGGGTTTTAAGGCCGAGAAAGTCCATCTTTATCAGCCCCGTTTCTTCGATGACGGATCCTTCGTACTGGGTAACGAGCATTTTCTCGCCTGTTTCCTTGTCGTCGGCCGTGCTGACGGGAACCCAGTCGGTGATGTCGTCACGGCAAATGATTGTTCCGCAGGCGTGTACTCCGGTTCCGCGAACATTGCCTTCGAGCATCAGGGCATACTTGATGGTTTCACTGAGGGCAGGATCGGAGGAGGCTTCGGCCGCACGCAGTTCGGGTACGTAGTCAATCGCGTTGCGAAGGTTTAACTTCTTGTCGGGAATCTTTTCGGGAATCAGTTTGGACAATCGGTCGGATTCGGCAAGCGGGAGTTTCTGCACACGCGCCACGTCTTTGATGGCCAGCTTGGTGGCCATGGTTCCGTAGGTGATGATGTGGGCCACTTTCTCCTGTCCGTATTTGTTTGTAACCCAACGCAGAACTTCCCCCCGACCGTCGTCGTCGAAGTCGACATCGATATCGGGCAAAGAAATACGGTCCGGATTAAGGAAGCGTTCAAAGAGGAGGTCATATTGAATGGGGTCTATTCGCGTAATGCCCAAACAGTAGGCCACTGCCGAACCGGCCGCCGATCCGCGCCCGGGGCCGACCGCCACGCCGAGTTCGTTGCGAGCGGCATTGATAAAGTCCTGCACAATGAGAAAGTAACCCGGAAAACCCATGGTCTTCATGATGTAGAGTTCAAATTCGAGGCGTTCTTTGACTTCATCGCTGAGTGTCTCGCCATACATCTTTCGTGCTCCCTCATAAGTCAACTTGGCCAGATAGTCTCCTTCGAGTTTGATGCGATACAGTTTATCGTAGCCGCCGAGTTCGCGTATCTTTTCCTGAGCCGCTTTTTCACTCAAGACGACTTTCCCGTTTTCGTCGCGGGTAAATTCGTCGAACAAGTCTTGCTCGGTGTATTTCGCCCGATAGCTTTCTTCCGTCCCGAAGTCTTCGGGGATGAGAAAGGTCGGCATGATGGGAGCGTTATCTATGGAATAATGCTCCACTTTGTCGAAAACTTCAAGCGTGTTGCTTAATGCTTCGGGCACATCGGCAAAGATTTCGTTCATCTCTTCGCGGGTTTTCATCCACTCTTGTTTGGTGTAGAGCATACGGGTGGGGTCATTCAAGTCTTTCCCCGTACTGAGGCAGATGAGCCGGTCATGCGCTTCGGCATGTTCTTCGTTCACAAAGTGCACGTCATTGGTGCAGATCAGCTTGATGTCGTACTTTTTCGAATACTCCATCAGGTGCTTGTTTACCTTGATCTGCATCGGATAGCATTCTTTATTCGCGCGTTCCGCCGTAGCCTTATGTCGCTGCAATTCCAGATAAAAGTCGTCGCCGAAGATTTTTTTGTACCAGAGAATCGCCTCTTCGGCTTCCCGGAACTGGTCATTGGTAATCCGACGCGGTATTTCTCCTCCGAGGCAGGCCGTGGCGACAATAAGTCCTTCGTGATATTTCTCGAGTTCGTTCCTGTCGGTACGCGGACGCATGTAGAATCCGCGCGTCCATGCACGGGATACCAATTTAATAAGATTATGATAACCTTTCTTGTTCTTGGCCAATACCACGAGGTGGTAACCGCTCTGATCCTGTTTGCCTTCTTTCAGCTCCATTCCTCTTCGGGCCACATACATTTCGCAACCGATGATGGGTTTGAAGAGTTTGTTCTGCAACTCTTCGAGTTCGGTTTTACAAGCCGCCAGCTCGGCATCCTTGTCGTCACACGGTTCGTTGCCTGACTCGATGGAGGCAATGCGCTTCTTCAATTTGCCGATATCTCCTTGCAGCTTACCGTTCTTTTTCTTGACATAGTTGGTGAATTCTTTGATGGCAAACATGCTTCCGTGGTCGGTAATGGCAATGCCTCTCATGCCGTTGTTCATGGCCTTGTCTACCAATCCGGGTATATCGGCCTGTCCGTCCAACAAAGAATATTGGGTATGTACGTGTAAATGGACAAAATCCTGCATAAACGTGAAAACAATTAAGTAATGGAGGTCTAAAAGTACTCCCTATCGTTTGATTATACAAAAGCAAGACCAAAAAGTTATCAACATGCGCGCGAATCATGAATGAAGGCGTGCATTCGTCATCATTCGCCCGTTCGCCGTTTACTTCTTTTCGCTGCATAATTTAGTTCGTCGGCCTGCACTTTCCTTTTCGTCGGGCTGCACCCGTTTTTTCGTTTGGGTACACACGCTTTTTCGTTTGGGTGCACCCAAACGAATAATTTTATGCATGCGAAAGTCTTATTCCTTTCGGTGGAAAAGAATGGCCGATGCGACGAAGAAAACTGATTTTCAAACCCATATCTTCATGCAAAGTTTCTGAAAATGCTCCTCGGATTCCGATGCGGTTGCCCTGAGCTTTTTCGGGCACGGCGAGCATTTTCACATCCTCGCCGCATGGTTCAGGCATCGCCGGCATGAAACCGGATAAAACAAAAGGAAGTTCTCCGGCATGTCGATTTCGACACGTGAAGAACTTCCTCGTTGTGATTCCGGAGCGATTCGAACGCTCGACCCACGCCTTAGAAGGGCGTTGCTCTATCCAGCTGAGCTACGGAACCCCGTTGAACTTTTTCAAATTCGGCACAAAAGTAGAGCTTTTACCCAAAACAGCCAAATAAGCCGGCGATTATTTTGAAAAAACAGTGGAATATTGGGAGATTCGGAGAAAACGATGTACTTTCGCCCCATGATTAAGCCACTCCTTTCGGTCATATTCACACTGTTTTTCGTCACTTTCTGCGTACAAATTTATGCGCAAACAACGGCGGATAACGACAGCGCATTCGCGAACAAAGAACAAGGACGATTCAAGAAAGCGCTGAAGAATTTCTTTGACTTTGGCAGCTATGACACTCTATACGTGGCCCCCAACCGATATAACTATGCGCTGATGGGGACGCATTTCAGTCACTTTGAACGCTATTCGATCGACAGCAATGAAGAACCCTATCAACGAATCGGCTTCTCGCCCAATCCTCACTACAAGCTGGGCGTCTACTTCGGATGGCGATGGATATTCCTCGGATGGTCGGTCGATGTGGACGATCTTATCCGGAAAAGCACCAAAGGCAACCGAGGAACCACGTTCGATTTAAGTCTGTACAGTTCCAAGATAGGGCTGGATCTTTTTTACAGAAGCACCGGAAACAATTATACCATAAACGACGTGGCAGGATTCGAGAATATCGACCGGTCCGATTACTCCGCTTCGTTCAACGGGCTCAAGGTGAACATCAGAGGACTGTACGTGTATTACATCTTCAACAACCGGCGCTTCTCCTACCCCGCTGCCTACAGCCAGTCGACCAACCAACGCAGAAACGCCGGAAGCCTGATGGCCGGAATCTCTTGCTCCAAGCACAAGCTGGAGTGGGACAACAGTCGATTTCCCGAAGAAATCCGACTTCAGATGAACCCGGCCATCCGTGTGCGAAAAGTGGAATACATAAATGCAGCCCTCTATGCGGGATACGCCTACAACTGGGTCTTCGCCCGTCATTGCCTGGCCAACCTTTCGCTCAATCCGGCCATTGCCTACAAGACCTCGAGCATCGAGATGGAAGATCAGGCCAATCCACAGAACGGGAAATGGTCCGACAAATTCAGTTTGGAATTTCTCACCCGGGCGGCCGTGGTCTACCACAATGGGAAATACTTTGTGGGAACCTCATTCGTCGGAAAACTCTTCAATTACCGACACAGTCAATTCGCTCTGATGAACGCTTTCGGCACATTGCAGATTTATGCCGGATTCAATTTCAATCTGAAAAAAGAATACCGAAAACGGAAAACGACAACGCCCGTTTATTGAACAACAAACCCTTTTAATTCAATATTTTAATCACTTAAACATTTTAATTGTATGAAAAAAATGCTATTCGCGGCCTGCTCTGTTCTGGTGCTTGCCGCATGTGGTAACAAGACGAAAGCCACTCAGGAAACGAATGAAAACTCATCCGCTCAGACAGAAATCGGCGCAACTGCCGCAACAACAAACGTTCAAGGCACATATAAAGGCGTGTTGCCCGCGGCCGACGGTCCGGGTATCGAAACCACGCTGACCCTGAACGCCGACAAGACCTTCGGCGAACACACCTCACACCTCGAAGGAAAAGGTGCATTCGACGAAAAAGGGACTTATACGCAAGAAGGCAATCTGCTGACGTTGAAAAATGAGGGTGGAGAAACGAGTTATTATCGAATTGAAGAAAACCGTCTTCGTCGGTTGACGGCCGAAAAAGAAGAAGTCACCGGCGAACTGGCCGATCAATACGTGCTGAACAAACAATAATCCGCCGCGACAGTTATCCGAAGTGCACCCCAAAAGTTAGACACAAAACTTTTGGGGGCCTTCATATTAGGGCACACCCTTTTCCATTCCCCCCACATCGTTCAAGGTCCTTGCCATGCGGTTTTGACAGCCTGTCTGCCCAAGCGATACTCCAAAGAAACATTCGCTTCTTGCCCATGAATGTTTAGAAAGGAAAAGCTATCTAAAAAACGCCTAAAAGAAGACACTCCCTTTTAAAAAGGAGTATATTTGCCGTCAAACCTCGAAAATCAACATCAAAAAGCAAACTCACATGAAAAAAAACAAACTCGCCCTGACAGCCTTGCTCCTTAGCGGCGCACTGTTTCTCAATTCTTGCGTAGGCTCGTTCAGCCTGTTCAACCGCTTGTCGAGCTGGAACCGGACGGTGAGCGACGACAAATTCGTCAACGAATTGGTGTTCCTCTCCCTGACCATCATCCCCGTCTACCTTGTGGCCGGCGTAGCCGACGCACTGGTGCTCAATTCCATCGAATTCTGGACAGGATCGAATCCGCTGGCCAACGCAGGCGAAGTGAAAAGAGTGAAAGGAGAAAACGGCTACTATCTGGTCGAGACTCTGCCCAACGGATATACCATCACCAAAGAAGGCGAAAGCACATCCATGAACCTGATCTACAATCAGGAAGAAAACACATGGAACTTGGTGACGAACGGCGAAAGCACCCGACTGCTCCGGGTAAATGACAACGGAACGGCCGACCTGTTCCTGCCCGACGGCAAACACATGAATGTGACGCTGAACGACCAAGGGCTGATGGCCGCCCGGCAAGCCATAGCCGGCAGCCTCCTGATGGTTGCCCGCTGAAGCGCCCCCCTGTTTCCGAACAAGCGCGCGAACCGGACTGAGACGAACAGTCCCCGTTCGCGCGCTTCGTTTCATCGTCTCCACAACGAAAAAACAAGGCATACGTGTACATCGAAACAAATGTTTTCCTAAATTTGCAGCCTTAAAAAGAGGACGTTCCTTCGTCAAACGCTAATCACAACGGAAAAATAAACGACTTTTATGAGCAAAAAATTTCCCGAACATGCTCAGTTCGACCTCTCGCAGGTGAACAAAGAAATCCTGAAGAAATGGGACGAAAACCGGATTTTCGCCAAAAGTATGACAGAACGCGAGGGCTGCCCCTCATTCGTATTCTTTGAAGGCCCTCCTTCGGCCAACGGAATGCCGGGCATTCACCACGTAATGGCACGGACGATTAAAGACATCTTCTGCCGATACAAAACCATGAAAGGCTTCCAAGTCAAACGAAAAGCCGGATGGGACACACACGGATTGCCCGTCGAGTTGGGCGTGGAAAAAGCCCTCGGCATCACCAAAGAAGACATCGGCAAAAAAATCTCCGTCGCCGAATACAACGCCGCCTGCCGCAAGGACGTGATGAAATTCACCAAGGAATGGGAAGACCTGACTCATAAAATGGGTTATTGGGTCGACATGAACGATCCTTACATCACCTACGACAACCGCTATATCGAGACCCTCTGGTGGCTGCTCAAACAACTGCATAGCAAAGGATTGCTTTACAAAGGATACACCATCCAGCCCTACTCGCCCGCAGCAGGTACGGGACTCAGTTCACACGAACTGAATCAGCCGGGTTGCTACCGCGACGTAAAAGACACCACCGTCGTGGCACAATTCCGCATGACCAATCCCAAACCCGAAATGAGTACATGGGGAACACCCTGTTTCATGGCTTGGACAACCACCCCTTGGACATTGCCCTCGAATACGGCACTCTGCGTCGGGCCGAAGATAGATTACGTGGCCGTACAGTCCTACAACCCCTATACCGGGCAACCCATCACCGTTGTGTTGGCCAAAGCACTGCTTGCCGCCCACTTCAACCCGAAAGCCGAAGGAATGCCACTCGAAGACTATAAACCCGGCGACAAACTCATCCCCTACAAAGTGGTGGCCGAATACAAAGGAAGCGACCTCGTGGGAATGGGTTACGAACAACTCCTGCCATGGGTACGTCCCGTCGAAGTAGACGACAAGGGCCGATGGACACCCAGTGAAGCCGGTTTCCGCGTCATTCCCGGCGATTACGTCACCACGGAAGACGGAACGGGTATTGTTCACATCGCCCCCACTTTTGGGGCGGACGACGCCAACGTGGCCCGCGCCTCAGGCATACCTTCGCTCTTCATGATCAACCAAAAAGGCGAAACCCGCCCCATGGTCGACCTTACCGGAAAGTTCTATCCGATCGACGAGCTCGACGAAGATTTCGTACGCCGTTGCATCAACATCGAACTCTACACTCCCCATGCCGGAGCATGGGTAAAGAACGCCTATGATCCACGATTCACCATCGACGGCAAATACGATGAAAAAGCCGCGGCAGCCGCCGAATCGCTCGACATCGTCATCTGCATGATTCTGAAAGCCCAAGGCTTGGCATTCCGTATAGAAAAACATACGCACAACTATCCACACTGTTGGCGCACAGACAAACCTGTGCTGTACTATCCGCTCGACAGTTGGTTCATCCGTTCCACCGCCTGCAAGGAACGCATGATGGAACTGAACCAAACCATCAACTGGAAACCCGAATCCACCGGTACGGGACGCTTCGGCAAATGGCTCGAGAACTTGAACGACTGGAATTTGAGCCGTTCACGCTATTGGGGCACTCCGCTACCCATTTGGCGTACGGACGACAACACGGGCGAAAAGTGCATCGAATCCGTCGAAGAACTCTATGCCGAAATCGAAAAATCGGTAGCCGCAGGATTCATGACAAGCAATCCTTACAAGGACAATGGATTCGTACCCGGAGAGTACAGTGCCGCCAACTACGACAAGATAGACCTGCATCGCCCTTACGTGGACGATATCATCCTCGTATCCGAAGACGGCAAACCAATGAAGCGCGAGTCTGATCTCATCGACGTATGGTTCGACTCCGGTGCCATGCCTTACGCCCAAGCACACTATCCCTTCGAACACAAAGAAGAACTCGACGGCCGACAAATATTCCCTGCCGATTTCATAGCCGAAGGCGTCGACCAAACACGCGGATGGTTCTTTACCCTGCATGCCATCGCCACGATGGTTTTTGACAGCGTGTCCTATAAAGCCGTCATCTCCAACGGACTCGTACTGGACAAGAACGGCAACAAGATGTCCAAACGCTTGGGCAATGCCGTCGACCCCTTTGCCACCATCGAGAAATACGGGTCCGATCCCTTGCGCTGGTACATGATTACGAATTCCTCGCCATGGGACAACCTGAAGTTCGACATCGAAGGAGTCGAAGAAGTGCGTCGCAAATTCTTCGGTACATTATACAATACGTACTCCTTCTTCGCTCTCTACGCCAACGTCGATGGATTCCGGTACGACGAAGCCGACATTCCCTTAAACGAACGTCCCGAAATCGACCGATGGATCCTTTCCGTACTCCACTCCCTGATTCAGGAAGTAGACGCCTGCTACAACGACTACGAACCCACAAAAGCCGGCCGACTGATTTCGGATTTCGTCAACGACAATCTTTCGAACTGGTACGTCCGTTTAAATCGCAAACGTTTCTGGGGAGGCGGGTTCACCCCGGACAAGCTCTCGGCCTACCAAACACTCTATACCTGTCTGGAAACCGTAGCTCAACTGATGGCTCCCATCTCGCCCTTCTATGCCGACCGGTTGTACACCGACCTGATCGAAGTGACACGGCGTGATCATACACAGTCCGTTCATCTGAGCCGTTTCCC
>JBHAEN010000238.1:0-15725 GCA_041855645.1 Bacteroides sp.
CGATTTTTTGTATCTAAATATTTTTCCATTTTATAGTTGTGTCTAAAATAAATGCTGTATTTTTGCTTTCAAAATGCAAGTGCAAAGGTAATATGATTTTATTTACTTGCAAATTAAAAGTGATTTTTATGGCGAAAAAAGTACGAGACTCTGCATGTTTAATTAGTCGGTCGTTAGATATTTTTGGAGATAAGTGGTCGCTACTCATCATTAGAGATTTGATGAGAAATAAATATTGTTGTTATGGCGATTTTTTGAATTCGGGAGAGAAAATAGCCACCAATATCCTGTCTGAACGTTTGCAGAATCTTGAAAAGGAAGGGATTATATCTAAAGAAAAACATCCTGACTACAAGGTGAAAATGGTGTATACCCTCACACAAAAGGGAATTGATCTATTGCCTGTCTTGGTAGAGGTCTATCTTTGGGCGGAAAAATATTATGGTACGCCCAAAGATGAAAAGGCCCGTCTTGTAAACTTGAATGCCGACAAAGATGCCTTCATCATCGCAACCAAACATTTCTTGACAACAAATATATAAGTGAAAAGTCCAAAAAACGGATAGTCTCTTGGGCTACTCTCATTCATTATTCCCGTGGAATTATTTCGCAGAAAAAGCCCCAAGAGCCGGCGACACAACAAAAAAGGAGGTATCCTTTCGGACACCTCCTTTCTCGGTATAAATTGCCGTCGATCGGCTTTAGAACTTATAGCCTACGCCGAGCGCAAAGTTGATGTTTTTGGAAGAACCGAGGGTATTGGCCAAACCGACTTCGCCGGTCAGATCGACGAAGAATTGATTGATTTCATAGGCCACTCCGCAGCCCAGTCCGAAATCGAAACGCTTGGCTCCCGTGTTCTTTTCAAAAGAGTTCCAGCTCGTGTTGCCCACTTTGGTCTTTCCGCCAACGCCATAAGCGGCATAAGGACCGGCTTTGATCACCACGTTCTGCCCGTATTCCGTAACGGCGAAGCGAACGGCCGCCATTACGGGCAATTCCACGTACATGCGGTTTGACGTAATTTCCGTATTCTTAACTTTGTAACCTTTGGTACTCAACATCAGCGAAGGTTGCAAGAAAAACATCTCGGAGAGTTGATATTCCATGCCCACGCCCAGTTGGAAGCCCGGTTTTACGCCGGTGTCTCCGGCATTGGTAACATTGCTCAGGTTCAGGCCCGCTTTGGCGTTCCATGAAACCTGTGAGTACGCTGTCATTGAAATCAGTGCAAAGAGCACTAATGCTAAACTTTTCTTCATAATTTTCTTTTTTAGTCGTAAAAAGGATAGATTTCGGGGCAAATATAAATCTTTTTCTTTTCGGTGCACTTGCTCTTATGTTTTTTTGACGTAGCCTGCGCCTCGGCTTCACTCCCGCGGTTCAGGACGTTCGGCGCGGTGATGACAAAGATGCGGCAACCTTTTTTATGAGCATTTCTTTTGTTCCGAAGGCTGAAAAAAGCCTACCTTTGCTCTCCTGCCGCAGAAGCGGTGAAAACGATAAATGGCGAAATCATGATGCACAAGTTATACGTCAGTCTGGGGAGCAACATCGGCGACAGGGAAGCTCATCTGCATGCCGCCTTGAAACGTCTGGAAGAGCGGGTGGGGCGTGTCACGGCCTTGTCGGCCTTTTATGCCACCGAGCCGTGGGGATTTCGGTCGGAGAATGGCTTCCTTAATGCCGCCGCCTGTGTGGAAACCCTCCTGACGCCCGAGGATGCGCTGACGGAAACGCAGCGGATCGAACGCGAATTGGGACGCATGGCCAAGTCGGTCGACGGCGTTTACGAAGATCGGATCATCGACATCGACCTGCTTCTCTACGACGGTTTGGTCTGCTCCGTTTTCACGGCCGAAGGCAGAGCCTTGACGCTGCCCCATCCGCTGATGACGGAGCGTGAGTTTGTACTCGTCCCTCTGGTCGAAATTGCTCCGCAGCTGCGTCATCCCGTGTCGGGGAAAACGATGGCCGAACTGTCGGACGCGCTTCGGCATCGCCCCTGACGCCCGTGCCAAGAGCGGTTTCTCATGAACCTCTCCGTGTCGCGCGACCGCCAAAAGAAAAGGCATACTTTGTCGCGTTTCCGATAAATGCTTATCTTCGCCACATTGAAAAGGCCGAAAGATGACGAAGTTCTTATTTACATCCTTCCTCCTGTTGCTGTTCGCGAGCGGTACGCAGGCGCAGCCCAGCAGTTTCTTCACTCACTATTCCACCGAAGACGGATTGTCGCAAAACACCGTAATGAACATTCTGCAAGACCGGAAAGGTTACTTGTGGTTTGCCACGTGGGACGGCATCAACCGCTTCGACGGATATCATTTCAAGACCTACAAGGCACGACAGGGCAGTTTCATCAGCCTGACGAACAATCGCGTGGATCGGATGTATGAAGATTCTCACGGCTGTCTGTGGCTGCTGACCTACGATAACCGGGCGCATCGCTTCGATCCTGCGACGGAGACCTTCGAACAGGTTCCTTCTGCGGGCAAGCCGGGAAGCAACGACAATATACTGTCCATTCGTGTGCTGCCCAACGGCTCCGTGTGGCTGATTACCGAGAACGAAGGCGCCATTCGGGCGACGACGGCAGGGCGGAAAAACGGCCTCGCCTTGCATTGTGAAATCTATTCGCCCGTATCGGGCCTGCTTCCCACACTCCGCGTCAACCGGGTTTATCAGGACAAGGCGGGAAATGAATGGTTGCTGACCGACGACGGTCTGACCAAAATCATGCCCGATGGCAAGAATCCTCCCGTACACTATTTTTCGTCGGGCACGGCCAATGGCGTTCTTCGCAAACAGGCTTTCCACGGAATGCTTGAGCAAGATGCCTGCCTTTATTTTGCTTCCGACGAAGGGAAACTTTGGGCTTACGACCGTAGCACGAACGACTTCCGTCTGCACCGGCTCCCCACCGAAGCGCGCCTCACCTTTGTCTGTGCGGTGAATGGCGGACGTCTTGTGGTGACTGCCGCCGACGGCAGCTTTTTCCTTTACGATCCCGTCGGGCGGACATCCCGCCGTTATTCGCCCGAAACGCATAAAGAGTTGCCGGCCAAACCCATTCTTTCGGCCTATGTCGATCGGGCTTCCGAAGTCTGGTTCGAGCAGGAAGAACCCGGAGTGGCAGTGCACTTCAATCCCGGCACGGGAATGCTGAAGCGTGAACACATAGCCGTGGAACAAGGGATGGCCGAACGTTCCCGCCCCGCTTTCCACATTCACGAAGACATCAACGGCCACTTATGGGTGCATCCCTATGGCGGCGGCTTTTCTTTTTTCGACCGAGAGAACAACCGGCTGGTTCCTTTCTACGATGAGCAAGGCAGTGCCGACCGGCGTTTTTCCAATAAAATGCACGCCATGTTCTCCGACAAACAGGGAAATCTCTGGCTCTGTTCCCATTCCAAGGGCTTGGAAAAGGTGACGTTCCGCAAAGTGCCTTTTTCGATGATGACACCGGTGCCGGACTCTTTTGAAACCTTGAGCAACGAGGCCAGGGCGGTATGCGAAGATCGTTCGGGCAATATCTGGGTGGGTCTGAAAGACGGCAAGGTACGTGTGTACGACCCGCAAGGGGGATACAAAGGCTACCTCACCGAGCAAGGTTCCGTATCCACCTTCGGACAGCCCCTGCGAGGCACGGCCTACTTCATCATGCAAGATTCGAAAGGAATCATCTGGATAGCCACAAAGGGTAACGGCCTTGTTCGTGCGGAGCCTCTCGACGGTGAGGATACTTACCGGCTGTCTCGCTATGAGCATCGTGCGGAGGACAAATACAGCTTGAGCGACAACAATGTGTATTGCGTTTACGAAGACAGACACGGACGTATCTGGCTGGCGACTTTCGCGGGAGGCATCAACTACCTTGCCACCGACGAAGACGGACGCACGATTTTCATCAATCATCGCAACCGGCTGAAAGGCTATCCCATCAATAATTGTTACCGGGCGCGCTTCATCACGTCGGACAATAACGGGATGCTTTGGGTGGGAACGACCACCGGAGCCGTGGCTTTCGACGAGAACTTCCGACGCCCCGAAGACGTGACGTTCCACCACTTTGCCCGCATTCCCGACGACACGAAGAGCTTGAGCAACAATGACGTGCACTGGATCATATCCACCCGCCGGAAAGAACTCTATCTGGCGACTTACGGCGGCGGCCTGAATAAACTCGTTTCCATAGAGAAAGACGGACACGGCGTTTTTCGTTCCTACTCGGTGGCCGACGGATTGCCCTCGGATGTTCTGCTTTCCGTTCGGGAAGATGATAAAGACAATCTCTGGATCAGCACGGAAAATGGTATCTGCAAATTCGACCCTTCCACCGAACGTTTTGAAAATTACGACGGGCGCAGCATCGGCTTCCGCGTCCGTTTCAGCGAAGCGGCTTCCGCCCTGACATCGGGCGGCAATATGCTGTTTGGCACAAGCAACGGGGTCTTCGTGTTTCATCCCGATTCGATTCGGAAAAGCGATTACGTGCCGCCCATCGTCTTTTCGAGGCTGTCGATAGCCAACGAAGAGGTGGCGCCGGGCACGAGAGATTTTCTGCCTGCGGTCATTGACGACACGCCGTTATTGGAACTCTCGCACGATGAAAACATCTTCACCGTGCAGTACGCCGCGCTGGATTACACGAATCCGCCTGCCGTGCAGTACATGTATATCCTTGACGGATTCGAGAAGCACTGGACGTTTGCGGACAAGCAGCGTAGCGTGACCTATACCAACCTGCCCAAAGGCGATTATGTTTTCCGCGTTCGTTCCACCAATGGCGATGGCGTCTGGGTGGATAATGAGCGTTCGCTGCGCATCACCGTGCTGCCCTCTTTCTGGGAAACACCGGCGGCTTACGTGATCTATGTCCTTTTCGTCCTGCTCATTATTCTGGTGGCCACCTATGTTTTGTTCACCATCTACCGCCTCAAGCACGAAGTGTCTGTCGAGCAACAGGTGTCGGACATCAAGCTGCGCTTCTTCACCAACGTCTCGCATGAGCTGCGCACTCCGCTGACGTTGATTTCCGGCCCTGTGGAACAGGCTTTGAAGAACGAGTCGCTCCCGCCCGACGTGCGCGGCCAACTGACCATCGTGGAGCGCAACACCAAGCGGATGTTGAGGCTGGTCAATCAGATTCTCGATTTCCGGAAGATTCAGAATCACAAAATGAGAATGCATGTTCAGCGGGTAGACGCCGCAGGCTTTGTCCGCAGAGTGATGGACAACTTTGAAGCGATGGCATCCGACCGTCGCATCGACTTCGTGTTTATGCCCGAAAAAGAACCTCTGGAGCTTTGGGTGGATGCGGACAAGTTTGAAAAAATCGTTTTCAACCTCCTCTCCAACGCCTTTAAGTTTACTCCCGAAGGAAAAACGATTGCTGTCTTCATTGCCGAAGACGAGCATACGGTGTCCGTGGGCGTTCAGGACCAGGGAGTGGGAATTGCCGAGGACCGGATGGGCACGCTGTTCGTCCGTTTCGAGAATCTGATCGACAAGAATCTGTTTAACGGGACGGCCAGTACGGGCATAGGGCTTTCTTTGGTCAAGGAACTGGTCGACATGCATCACGCCACGATTTCCGTGAACAGCCGTTTGGGTGTGGGAAGTACTTTTCAGATCGATTTCCGCAAAGGAAAGGAGCACTATAACGAGGATGTGGAAATCATTCAGGATGACGCCGAAGAGACCGTGCCCGTGGCAGATGATCCCGTGAACGGAAACGTTCATGCGCCTGGCGGAACTGTGGAGACCTCCGGCACTGCCGGAGAAGAACGGAAAGGACTGATGCTGTTGGTCGAAGACAGCGGAGAACTGCGGTCTTTCCTTCGCGACATGTTCTCCGCCTCTTATCGCATCATCGAGGCAGCCGACGGGATGGAGGGTTTCAACAAAGCCGTCACGTATCTGCCCGACATCATCATCAGCGACGTGATGATGCCGCAAAAAGACGGTATCAGCCTGACGAAAGAACTAAGATCGGAGATGACGACAAGCCACATCCCCATCATTCTGCTTACGGCGAAGACGACCGAGGAGAGTCAGATCGAAGGACTTGAACACGGGGCCGACGCTTACATCACGAAGCCTTTTAGTGCGGGCTATCTGCAAGCCCGCGTGGAAAACCTCTTGGCGCAACGGAAAAAACTGTGGCGGTACTATCGCGAGCATTTGGTCGATTGGCCTGCGGACACGGAACCGGCCGGAGCCTCGAACGCGAAGTCTTCCGTAGCCGAACAGCCCGACATCTCGCCGAACGACCGTAAATTCATGGACACGTTGACTCGCTTCATGGAGAAGAACATGGATAACTGCGAACTGTTGGTGGATGACCTCGTGCGTGAGGTGGCCGTCAGTCGTTCGGTCTTTTTCAAAAAGATGAAAACGCTTACCGGCTTGGCTCCGGTGGATTTCATCAAGGAGATACGCATGAAGAAGGCCGCCGAACTGATTGACACGGGCGAATATAACATTGCGCAAGTGGCCTACATGGTGGGTATCAACGACCCGCGTTACTTCAGCAAGTGCTTTAAAGCCAAGACGGGCATGACGCCGACCGAGTATCGCGACAGAAAGCGTGGCTGACCGCCGTGTCCGTCTGCCGGAATGAACGGTCGGCGACAATATTGCGTTATCCGTTCTTCTTGATGGTCTCTTCGTCACTTTCGCACGGATGCGACTCACCCCCTTGTCGGTATTTCTTTCACGGAAGAAAGCAAGCCGGCAAGGGGGTGAGAGCGTCTTAGACGGGGGAAATCCGCCCGCGGATTATTTCATTCCCCGGTTTTTCAGCATGGGGTCGAGATTCGGTTCCGCACCGCGGAAACGCTTGTAGAGCACCATCGGGTCTTCCGTGTCGCCGCGTTCCAGAATGTTGCTTCGGTAGAGGTCGGCCGTGGTCTTGTCGAAAATGTCCTTTTCCTTGAAGGCTTCAAACCCGTCGGTGTCGAGCACATTGGCCCAAAGATAGCTGTAATAGCCTGCCGCATAACCGCCCACGATATGGTTGAAGTACGTAGACCGATAGCGGGGAGCGATTTCGGGAATCAGCCCGATGGTATCCATCACTTCTTTTTCAAAGGCGAGGATGTCGAGCGAGCCGGTATCCGAAAGAGTATGGAGCTTCATGTCGAGAATGGCGGCCGCAAGGAGTTCGGTGGTCATGAATCCTTGGTTGAAGGTGCGTTGCGCCAGAATTTTGTTGATGAGCGTGTCGGGGATGGCCTCGCCTGTCTGATAGTGTTTGGCGTACGTTTTGAGTACTTCGGGTTCGACGGCCCAGTGTTCATTGATTTGCGAGGGAAGCTCCACGAAGTCGCGCGAAACGGCGGTTCCCGAAAGGCTCCGGTAGTTGCACCGGCTTAGCAATCCGTGCAATGCGTGTCCGAATTCGTGGAAGAGCGTTTCCACCTCGTCCATGGTGAGCAGCGAAGGAGTGTCGCCCACGGGTTTCGTGAAGCTGCATACGTTGCAGATGAGCGGGCGGATGGCGCCTTCTTGCTTGCGATAGCTGTTCATCCACGCCCCGCTACGCTTGCCCGGCCGGGGGAAATAGTCTGTGTAGAAGATACCGATCAACGACCCGTCGGCGTCTTTGACGTCAAACACTTCGACGTCGGGATGGTACGTCGGCACGCCTTCACGCTTGGTGATGGTGATTCCGAACAGGCGGTTGGCCACGGTGAAAGCCCCTTCACGCACGTTTTCAAGTTTGAAATAGGGCTTCGTTTCCTCTGCGCTGAGGTTGTATTTTTCCTGACGCAACTTTTCGGTATAGTACCACCAGTCCCATGCCGCCAGCTTTTCGCCTTTGCCTTCTTTATCCATCAGTCGCTGAAGGTCGGCAGCCTCGGCCTTGGCTTTGGGAAGCGCGAACTTCCAGACGTTTTGGAGCAGTTGCATCACGTTGTCGGCGTTTTTGGCCATGGTGACGTCGAGGGAGAATGCGGCGAAGTTTTCAAAGCCCAGCAACTTCGCTTTCTCCTGGCGGAGAGAGATGACTTTGCGAAGCACTTCCTTGTTGTCGTTCTCGTCGTTGCCGTTGCCGCGGTTGATATAGGCCTTATAGAGCTTTTCGCGCAGGGGGCGATTGGCCGAGTATTGAAGAAAAGGCAACCGGCTGGCGTTGTGCAACGTAAAGAGCCATTGGCCTTCCTTGCCGGCCGCTTTGGCTTCGGCCGCCGCGCTTTGGCGCAGCCATTCGGGCAGTCCCGCGAGGTCTTCTTCTTTGTCGATGAAGAGTTTGAAGCTGTTGTCCACATTGAGGATGTGGTTGCTGAATTCAAGTCCCAAGGTCGACAGTTCTTTGTTGATTTCGCGCAGACGGGCCTGTTTTTCCGCGCTCAGTCCCGCTCCGGAGCGAACGAAGTTTTTATAAGTCTTTTCGAGCAGACGCAACTGTTCGGGAGTCAGTCCGAGTTTGTCTTTTTGTTGGTATACGGTGTTTATGCGCTCGAAGAGGCGGGCATTGAGCGAAATGTTGTCGTTGTGCTCCGAGATGACGGGCGCAAGTTTTGACGCGAGGGCTTTGAGCGAGTCGTTCGTTTCGGCCGACGTCATGTTGTAGAACACTCCGCCCACGCGGTTGAGCATCGGCGAGCTGTTTTCGAGGGCTTCGATGGTGTTGGCAAACGTCGGCGCTTCGGCATTCTCCACGATGGCCCGTATCTTTTCGTTTTGTTCTTCGATGCCTTTCATGAAGGCGGGTTCATAGTGTTCGGCTTTGATTTGGTCGAAAGGCGGAACGCCCATTTCGGTTTGAAACTCCGTGAAGAACGGGTTCTCCACTTTTGGGGTGGTACAGGCGTACATCATGCCGCTCATTGCTAAAAGGATTAAAGTTTTCTTCATCATGGTTAGAAATTGGGTTTTATGGTGAATGAAAAATGTGTTCATCGTTTGCTCAGATAGCACCAAATGGGGTAATGATCGGAGCTAGATATGCTTCGGTCTATGGTGCAGTTGTAGGTTCTCAGGTTGTTGCTGACGAGTATGTGGTCGATGCGGAAGTAGAACTTGCTCAGGTGATAAGAGATGCCCGCCCCGAATCCGGACTGTGTGAAAGCATCGTCGAGCGTTCGACTCAAGACGTGATGAGTATAGGAGACGGGCGTGTCGTTGAAATCGCCGCAGACAATGATGGTTCGGTCAGGGCAGCGTTCGATGGCTTGGGCCACGGAATCCGCCTGTGCGGCGCGAATCACGGAGGCGCCCATGAGTTTCTTCAGCAGTTGGCGTGCCCCTGTCTTCACGATTTTGGTGTCGGGGTGGTCGATTATGTTTTCGTAGACTCCGCGGTCTTCCTTCGTGAGCTTATTCGACTCCAGGTGGTTGTTGATTATCGTCACCGTGTCTTCATCGATGCGCAGGCGATAGGCCACGGAACCGTTGTTCTCGCTCGAATAACGAATGGGGTGCGCCGAAAGGATGGGATACTTGGAAAAGCAGGCCAGGCGCATGGGGCCTGTTCCCGCCTCATATATATTATGGTAAGGGTAATTTTTCAGTGCGGTTCTGACGTCCCGTTCGGTCACGTAGCGTTTGTCTTTCGTGACCGATACGCAATACTCCTGCAAGCAGATGATGTCGGCCTTGCTGTCTCTCAGGTAGTGCAATATGGCGTTTTCGCCGTTGTCGTCCTTCTCCATCCAGCCGAATGCCATGACATTGTACGAAAGCAGTTTGATACTTTTGGGCGGCAATTCCTCGGTTGTGCCGTTCAGCGGGAAGAATGTGCGTATCTGCGGAAAACAAATCAGACACCCCGCCAGCGAAAGCAAGGTGTAGCGATAGTTCACCGGAATCCAGAATAGAAGAAAGAGAAGGTTGACGATCAGAAACAGCGGAAACAAAAGCCCCAGAAACGATGCGGGCGAGAATGATGAAGGATGCAGATAGGGGGCATGGGCGCAGAGCGTCATCAGTGCGGTAAATACGGCGTTGAGGGCCAGTATCGCGTAGGCTACGTATTTCCCTATCCGTTTCATGGAGTTATCGTTTGCTCGCGTCGAACAGGCTTTTTTTCTCTTCGTCGGTGAGGCTGTCGTACCCCGATTTCTTCAGCTTGTCCAGAATGCGGTCTATTTCTTCCGAAGAGGCCTTTTTGCGGGCATTGTACGCATAGTCGCTTTCCCGTTTGGAGTTTCCGTAGTGCACTTTCATCTTCGGTTTGCGGGGAGCGGACAAGCGATGGAAGATGCCGGCGATAAAATCTATCGGGCGGTTGATCCACGCCGTAAGGTCGATGCCGCGCGATAGGCCGGCCGCGAAACAAAGGCCGGCCACGGCTCCGCCCAAATGGGCGATGTGTCCGCCTCCATTTTCGGAAGTGATGAACAGCAGATCGGTGAGAATGACCACAAGAGCGAGATTCCTCAGCCTGACGGAACCGAACAGCAGCAACTGTACGCGATAATTCGGCTCGCGATAGGCAGCGGCCGCCACGATGCCCAGTACGGAAGCCGAGGCACCGACCAGCATGCTGTGGTGCACCGCGTCGGCAAAGAAGGGAAACACGTTGTAGGCTGCCATATAAAACAGACCTCCGAAGATGCCGGCCAAGATATACAATCCGCGAAGATGCTTGCCCGAAAAGAAATAAAGAAACAGTCGTCCGAAGGCGTAAAGCCAAAGCATGTTGAACAGGATGTGGAGTATGCCTGCATGGACGAACATATACGTCAGTAGCGTCCACGGTTGTCGCGCCCAGGTTTCGAATGAAGCGGGCAGTTCCAGCCAAGAGAAGAACGTTCCTGCTTCCGGAAGCCGGAAAAGCCGCATGAAGACCTGTACGAGGGTGGTCGTCACGAATACCGCCGCATTGATGAAAATAAGACGGATGAATATGTTTCCTTTGCGGAAAGTCTGTTGCAGGTCAGTGAAAAATCGTCTCATCGTTTCTGTATCTTTTTCTCCACATCATGATCAGAATGAAACCGAATACCATGCCTCCCAAATGCGCGAAATGCGCCACGTTGTCGGAAGGATTATTGGCTAAGCCCGCATACAGTTCGATCAAGGCATATCCGATCACGAAAAACTTGGCCTTGATGGGGACGGGAATCGGAAATACAAACAACCGGTTGTTGGGGAAAAGCATGCCGAAGCCGAGAAGGATGCCGTACACGGCGCCCGAAGCGCCCACGGTAGACATCATGTTCAGGTATTCCTCCATCGGAATGATTGCCGTTCCGGTGTTTACTTGCGCATAATGGCTGAGTTGCGTGACATACTCTATATATTGCACTCCCTCTTGAATCAATCCCGCTCCGACGCCGCAAACAAGGTAATATATCAGAAAACGTTTGGATCCCCACGTTTGTTCGAGCAGCGAACCGAACATGTAAACGGCAAACATATTAAAAAACAGGTGAGTAAATCCGCCGTGCATAAACATGTAGGTGACAAGTTGCAACGGTTGGAAATTTGAAGCGAGGAAAAAATGCAGCCCGAGATAGGAGGTCAGGTCGATGCCGTAACGAAGAGCGACTTCGGTTCCGAAGAACACAAGTATGTTAATGATTAGTAGATTCTTAGTGACGGGTGCTAACATGTTTGTTCTGTTCGTTAAGTGATGTATGGCACAAAAATACGAATAAAACTCTGTTCTAAAGCATAAAAAATCTTCTTCTTGGCTCTTTTTCAGCAATAAACCGCATTTTTTTCTTCTTTTTGTTTGTTTTTTTCGAGAGTTGGTCTATATTTGTGCGTGACAGATAAATGAATGTATTTCTTTATTTTCTAAATATTTATAATTAACTTTTTTGTGTATGAATAAGTCTGAACTTATAAGCGCTATGGCAGCTGAGGCTCAACTGAGTAAGGCAGATGCAAAGAAGGCACTCGATGCGTTCATTTCTTCAGTGACGAAAGCTCTGAAAAAAGGTGACAAAGTGGCTTTGGTTGGTTTTGGAACTTTTGCGGTGGGCGAACGTGCCGCAAGAACCGGTGTTAATCCCGCTACGAAGAAAGCGATTAAAATTCCCGCAAAGAAGGTTGCAAAGTTCAAAGCCGGCGCAGAATTGGCTGCCGCTGTCGAATAATTCGCAGGAATGTAAGTTATAAGAGATGCCGCCCCGAGGGCGGCATCTCTTATTTTAAAGAAGCGTGAAGTTCCGGAGTCTGCCGTCCGTTTTGCTTGTGTTTTCGGAGACATCCTCGAATCCGCATTTCGCGACGTATGGCAATGAAGGTGCAACTGTGATAATCTGCTGTTTCGACACGGTTGCCCGCTTCGTTCGGGCAAGCTGTCGTTTTGTACCCTTCCGCGTTTTTTTTATTTTTGCCCCGAAAGTCCCCTTAACACGCACATTTATGCTGATACTCTTGTCCTGCGCCAAAACCATGAGCAGTGTCTCGAAGACGAAACCGCCTTTCGTCACCGTTCCGCGCTTTCAGTCCCGGTCGGCCGATGTGGCCTTGCAAATGGCGCAATATTCGGTCGAAGAACTCGAACGTCTGTTGCGGATAAACGCCAAAATCGCCGTCGAAGTGTATAAGTATTATCAGGCTTTTCATGCCGAAGGTACGCCCGAACTCCCGGCCTTACTGGCTTACACCGGCATCGTTTTCAAACGCCTTCATCCGCAGGATTTTACCGCAGACGACTTTGCCTATGCGCAAGACCATTTGCGGCTGACGTCGTTTGCTTACGGCTTGCTCCGTCCGTTGGATGCGATTCGTCTTTATCGTTTGGAAGGGGATGTCGCCTTTCCCGAATGGGGCGGACAGACATTGTTCGCCTATTGGCGTTCGCTGCTTACCGATGTGTTCATCGACGATGTGAAGCGGGCGGGTGGTGTGCTGTGCAATCTGGCGAGCGACGAGATGCGCGGGCTGTTCGACTGGAAGCGTGTGGAGCGTGAAGTGCACGTGGTGACGCCCGAGTTTAGAGTGCGCAAGCAGGGGCGTCCGGTCACCGTGGTCATTTACACGAAAATGTGCCGGGGAGAGATGGCCCGACTCATCTTGAGAGAGCGCATTGAAAAGCCCGAAGAACTGACCCGTTTCGCTTGGGAGGGTTTTGAATATGATCCGTCACTTTCGGAAGAAGGTTGTCCGGTATTTGTAAACGGTAACGAATAAGCGGGCCATGAACGAAGTGGAAAAAATGCGAAGCGGACAGTTGGCCGACATGTCATCGCCCGAAATACAAGAGCGATTCCGGCGTGCCAAACGGTTGCTGGCGCAAATGCAGCGGCTGAGCCTTTACGATGAGGAATATCGCTCTTTGCTCGAAGAGTTGATACCGGGCATTCCGAAAACCGCGGTCATCATGCCGCCTTTCTATTGCGACCACGGCGACGGCATCCGTTTGGGGGAACACGTCTTCGTCAATGCCAATTGCACCTTCCTCGACGGTGGTTACATCACCATCGGCCGGCATACGCTTATAGGTCCGAACGTGCAAGTGTACACGCCGCAACATCCGATGGACTATATCGCCCGTCGCGAACCGAAAGAATATTCTCATCCCGTGCACATCGGCGAAGACTGCTGGGTGGGAGGAGGAGCAATCATCTGTCCCGGTGTTTCAATCGGCGATCGCTGTATCGTCGGCGCCGGCAGTGTGGTGACAAGGGATATTCCTTCCGACAGCGTGGCCGTGGGCAATCCGGCTCGGGTAATCCGGAGTTTCAAAGCCTCGGACTGACCTCTCTCGTGCATCGGTTGTCGGTTCTTTTCTTGGCTTTTTTACGCCTCAAGCCCCAAAATACTTACCGAAATGTTTGTTGGTTTCAAAAAATGCCGTACCTTTGCCTCGCTTTTGAAACGGAAGTGTACGGGCGTTTAGCTCAGCTGGTTCAGAGCATCTGCCTTACAAGCAGAGGGTCGGCGGTTCGAATCCGTCAACGCCCACCTCAATAAAAAACATTAGCACTTCCCTTTCAAAGATTTCGGGCGTTTAGCTCAGCTGGTTCAGAGCATCTGCCTTACAAGCAGAGGGTCGGCGGTTCGAATCCGTCAACGCCCACGAAACCCAAAAGGTTGAAAATCTATGTTTTATATCACTTGCGAGCCGATGCGATTACGCATCGGCTCGTTTGCGTTTACACGAAACCGACTTATTTACTCCTTTGTTGTGCATCAAATAATGGGTTTTTCTTATAACTATCTTTGAAATTCGGACTCCGTAGAAATTTAGCGGAGGGAGGCATATCGTTTGGCGATTCTGAAGAGGAAAAATATCTTGTCTGCCGCCCCGCAATCTGCGGCGCATATTGTTAAAACAAGATTATTCAAGGAAAACAGAACATAAAAAACTTTATTTTTATGGGTTTGCATTTTCTACATCAAGAATAAAGGATACCCTTCTTTCTAAATGGGAAAATGCGAAGTGGACGGAAAGAGCATCACTCCGGAGTATGACTGCAACTATTCTTGTATCGAGGTGTTCCTCACCATCCAGTTATAAACTCCTGCACGAGGGAAGACGGCTGAAATCCGTCGGCTTTTCTTCATTTCAAATAACGCCTGCGTTTCGTCGGAATGCAGGCGTTTTTTCGTGCCCTCTCGTTTCGGTAAGCGAAGGGCGGAGTCTTCATGGCGAAAGACGGAGAAAGGGTTACGGGTCAAAGCACCGTTTTGAAAATGAGAATAAACCTATTACCTTTGCCTCGCGGATTTCGCACTAACCACTTAACTAAAAAAAATCAACGCACAATGAACGCGACAAAGAAAAAAGAACTGAGTCTTATTGACTTTGCGGTGCTATCCATCATCTTCTTCGGGTATGCCATCTACATTTCCACCATCTATTTTTTCTCGACCGGACAAGGCGCTCCGTTAGATCCCGGTTCGATCACCGCAGGAGACCACTGGCAATCCATCTTTACGGAAATCAGCCTGTTGATCATGGCGGTCGGGTATCTTTATTTCCGTAGATTCGACGTGAAACAACTTGATTTCTCCGTCGGGCGGAACACGCTTCCGCTGACTTTGCTGCTGATTTTTGCAGGTGCCATCGCTTCGGACATCGGCATCTATTCTCTCTATTGGCTTTTCCCTCCGGAAGCGATTCCCGCCAATACGGTCGAAGCCGCGGCCACAACCGGATCGGCCGGTTTCTTCGGACATGTCTCTTTTGCTCTCATCGTGTTTGCTTTGCTCAACGGATTTTTCGAGGAGTTATTTTTCATGGGAATAACTTTCGCCGTCGGCAAGCGTCACCTGCCTTATGCCCTTGCAGGAAGCCTGCTGGTCAGGTTTGCGTTTCACACCTATCAAGGCATTCCCACAGCCGTAGGCATCACGCTCATGGGAGTGGTTTTTCTTCTCGTTCGTCGGAAGGTGCATTCAATCACCCCTTTTGTTCTGGCGCATGCTTTTTTCGACGTCATGGGAGCAAGTCTGTATTACTGGATATACAATTTGTTGTAAATCAAGGGCTCACTCCGGCATTATCATATCTCCGCCGGTGAGGGGGATGACATGGAGCCGTCGAATTATTGGGGCGATCGGCCGGTTCGTCTGAGTTTTTTCGTATATTTGTTTCGGAAATCTGCCCAAACCTTGTAATTTATGAAAGAGAAAACAGTAATTAAATCGAACAAAATAGATATTCATACAGGCTGACAACCTGCATGAGACACCTCCATATACGCTGAAAGGCTGCAAATCCTGCGGGATTTTGCAGCCTTTTTTGTTGAAAAAACAGAAGATTTCGGTAAAACAGCGCATTTCTCGTTTTAGAAAAAACGAAGGAGACG
>JBHAEN010000239.1:0-25819 GCA_041855645.1 Bacteroides sp.
ATCAAAAAAATCAGTGTGTCCATGCCATAGTTGTGATTAGCTTTCAAATTAGTATCTTTGTACCATAAGCAACAACTTTTCTTATCTTTGAATCTATGCAATCAAAGTTGTGATTAGCTTTCAAATTAGTATCTTTGTACCATAAGCAACAACTTTAACATGTTACAAATAACATAACATTCAGTTGTGATTAGCTTTCAAATTAGTATCTTTGTACCATAAGCAACAACTCATCTCTTGTTATTAGCTAATAATAAGCAATTTATGAGGAGAGTTGGAAAAAGAAAAAAGATGAGTACAAAACAGAGAATCCGATAAAATTATCGGATTCTCTGTTTTTAAAAAAGTTCCAATTGCTGGCCGGGAGCGCCCGGAATCTGTAATTTTTTCCCGAAAAAGAGTTCAATATTGCCAAATTGTTTATCAGTCAAGCAAATTATTCCAACTTTTCCAAATTCAGGTAGAAAAGATTTCACCCTCCTTTTGTGTACCTCGGCATTCTCCATACTGGCACAATGGCGTATGTAAGTAGAAAACTGGAACATTGTGAATCCGTCTCTGATCAGATTCTTCCGAAAGAGATTATACGCTTTTATATCTTTCTTTGTTTCTGTTGGCAGATCGAATAACACTAATAACCACATAACCCTATACTGACTGAATCGCTCCATATATAGCCACGCTTATACTTCCGGATACAATATCTTACGAAGTTCTCCCTCGAAGCATTTATTCAGCGAAGAGGTCGTTAACGAAACCGCTACCATAAGCGGACTTTTCTTACCACCCAATCGGACATCAAGAGTAGGTATAGCTAAAAGTCTGGATTTAACAGCCTTATTGAGTTCTATATTCAATCCGTACTCTTGTACTATTTCAAACACAAGCTTATCTACATAAGGACGATAGGGTTCCATTATATCGTCTGCAAGGCAATAGGCATTATAGCGGTTGTGATGATGGATGCCTAACGTCGGCAACAACCCGCTAATAACCAAAGAGCGAGCCACTACGGCCCGTAGTATGGCATAGCCATAATTCAGCAGATGATTGGGGGAAACTCCTTCACGCTCTCTCTTAAAATCATAGTCTTTACCAAACAAATATTTCCAATAAAAAGCGGCAGCACGAGCTTCCATATTCTCCACATCCCCGCTACGCACTTCTCCTGCCCAAACATACATACAGTTAAACCGTTCTCCCGAACAGGCTTCAAGAACTTTGCCCTGATTAGTGATTTTACACTGTATGGTTTGCTGCCATAGCTGTTTTTTCAGCGGCAAAGAAGCGGATAACTGCTGTCTGAATCGCTCATTTTGTGTGGTATTACCATAGAGGGGAAGCATCAAGCCTACAGGCATAGAGCGAGCGTCACAAGTAATCACCGCACAATTATTCTCCAACAACGCCTCAATGGCGCCGGTCGTTATAGTAATTTGCTTATTATCAAGCACCACTACACCGATATCTTCAATGGGCTTCGTTATTTCGGCTGATTTCTTAAATTCATCCGAAAAACCGACACACTTCTCTATCTCGGGCAGCTTGATAACAAGCTGTGCATCCTTAAGAGAAAGATAAGCCGGATTACCGAAATAAAGTGTCTTTTTTATCATAAAAGTACATGATTAGTATTCGCCGATACCGACTATTTTCCCGATGTGGTTTATCCGGACTTTAACAACTCCTTTTAGATGGTTTATGGCACAAACACGTTTCCAAGTCGTTTCTTGAAGAGTTTTATCATCACCCACTGTCGTTTCAAGATGATGCCTAAAGTAGTAGTCTTTACTTGAACATTTTTGTACCCTAAACAGATTCGGGCTGATGAGTGCATAGTTTGCCTCGTCACAAAGATCGATTTCGGAAGGGTCAAAACCGGTCTTTGAATTCGGGAAAACAAAGAACTCATTCTGTTTCAATGTAAACAGAAATTCCCACCCCAACTCACTCTTATAATTTTTGTCAATAATGGAGTATCCGAGCATAGAGCGTACGGTAGCTTCATAGAATGAAACGACATTCTCCTGCAAATTTCCTTCCTCATCACGATAAATGGCCACATGATGGTTATTTCCCGTATTCACAAAATCTCCGGGAACCAATCGGCCTTGTTCGTCTCGGATAAGTTCACCACGGATGTCTCGTTTACTCCTAATCGGCGTGCCATTTGCAATTCCTTGGATTTTAACCTTCTTTACCGAAATCCCTTTTTCCTTGTTCAGCCAAATAGGACGTTCGTCCAAATTAGAGAATGCTTTATCCGGATCGTTATCAAATTCCTTCAAACGCTCCAACAACAACCTTTTGATTACCGGATCGACGACTTTATCGATTTTGATGTCAGGAGATATTGATTTTTTTATCGTATATACCTTCTCATAATTAGTGAGTTTCACCTTATCCAAGGCATGCAACTGTCTATTCCCGCTCAAGCATATCGGAGATTTCTGCAAATTTTTCTTGGAGAAAGCCTTTCCGGCATCTCCGTCATATTGATTCAAACGAGCCGTAAGAGCCTCCCTAATTTGCTTGTCAGCCACTTTGGCGATAATCTCGGCTGTCAATTTACCGTCTATCTTTTGCCAAACAGGGCGGTACTCTTGTATCTGCCCATAAATGGTTTCTTTATGCAACTCGCCTCTTGGAGTGAGCTGCACGGTACGCTTAATCCCATCTTTGCATTTGGCTTTATTGACGTTCTTGGTGGTCACTTTATTCTTCGACTTGATAGAAACCAAGATCTGCTCCAAGTGCTTCTTGGCTTGCGCACGAAACTCATGGCGAGGCATAGGAGCATTGAATACCAGTTTACCGTTTTCGCGACTCAGCTCCTTTTTCTCGATTGCATAGATAACGCTTCCCGGTTCGCTTTTGGCGTTCAGGTTATTAAGGTACTGGATGATGCCGGCCTTCGTAAAAGCAACGGTCAACGCATCCATGGCGTGATGACGATGATCGTTGCGCTTAGTCCAGTCCATGATGCGGCGATGAACTTTTCCATGCTCATCCGTGAAAGAGGTTGTCAAACCGAGAGCCGCGTATTTCCCCCAGTTAAGTTCCTGCATGACATCCAACAAACCCCAGTCTTCACGCAGACGATCGGTGACGGCACCGGTGGTTGCCACGACTTTAGGCACGATTTCTTCCAGCAGCTCCAAGGCCTTTTTGGCAATGTACTGGGTATTGCGAAGATCCCTTTCCAAGAAATCTGTCGGAATATCTCCCTCGCTCATAAGCAAGTAGTTCCGTTTTCCCTGAGAAATGGCCCCTTCTTTCATCAAATTCTCCACCCGCTTTTTGTACTCTTCGATACCTTCCGGAGAGTTTTTGCCACAGATATAATCATAAGCCGTCATGTTCGACTTCTCGATGTTGACGGAGCGCAACTCAAGGGTTTTGTTGCCGAATGAATCATTGAACAGACGCGATTTCGGAATGATATGTTCAATGTCAAACTTATTTCCGAACAGTTCTTCTCGCGGAATGTAGGTCCCTGAGTATAACGTTTTGTAACCGTTCGCTTTCAATTCTTCGTATAGGCGGTAGCGCAAAATGTCGTTCCGCGTCACACGGGTAAGTTCTTTTTTCAATATTTCTCTGATACGGTTACTGTCTTTTGTATTTCTGTCAATGGCTTGCGTGAGTTCTTTTCTCTCTTTACTGCTTTTCTTCAGCTCGCGTGCCAACTCGATGCGTATTTCGTCCGGGCGTCCATAAGTGGCAATCAATTCGTTCACCAGATTGATCATTTGATTGAGAATCTTTTCCACCACCGGATTGCGCAGGCTGTTACGCTTCAGGTTTTCCAGCCTGTCTTTATATGTTTTTGCCTCCAGTTGCTCCTTTGTCAACGATCGGAATGAATGAGTGCCATATACCTTTTCGCAGGCTTGAGTATATGTCAATCCGGCTTTCATGTGCGGAAGCAGCTTCCGTATGGATTTTGCACTGAGGCTGCCATAGTCGGGCTGAAAATGCTTATCGGCCAAGATACGGGCATATTCGGGCTCAAAACCGCACAAATCGCCGATTTTCCTCACCAATGCATCGAGCCCGGTTATTGAATTATCCCCCGCATAAGAATACAGCAAATGCCACAGGCGGTAGGCCGGTTGGCGTTCCATGCTTTTCTTTTCCAAACCGGAATCAAAGTGCAGAAAATCGGTTCTGTATCCCAATCCTTCAAATATTTCTTTCGTCAGACGAAAAACTTCATCGGCCGGCAGTTTTGCAAAATCATATTCTCCGTTTCCGGTGAGAGCGATAATCTCCCGGTAAGCCTCGAACAACGCTTTTCCGGTATAGTTGCCTTCCAAATTTTCGAGATTCATATCCCAACCGTGTTTTTTCCCGAAAAGGATAATCAATGCATCTTTTTTGCTGAGTTTTTCTTTGATATATAACTCTTTGTAAAGCCTTTCTTTTTCTTCCTGAGTGAGCGGACGAGGGGTTTCCTCCGAACCGGCATCATCGAATAGCGAAAGAGGTTGTTGGTTCTTCTTGGCTTTCTTCACCCGTTCGCCTTGCGGGAAGAGAATCACATCATTCAATTTATGCCAAACTTTGAACTCCTGAAAAAGAGGGGAAGATTTGGGACAGGCTTTCGCTCCGACGATGATTTGCTTTTTCCTACCTTCCGGATCGACGACTTCTTTTTTCTCTTGTTCGAACTCGCAGACGCTAATCAGGTGTTTGCAACTTCTCAGGGGGCGTTGATAGAAGATGACGGTCTTCACTTCTTTCTTCAGTTCATCCGTCAACACGGCATGGAAACGCGCCTGACTATCCCATAACCGCTCAAACTCGTCGATGTAGTCTTGCCTGTAAAAGGTCAGGTTACGCAAACTTGCATGCCTGTTTTCCTGCAACAACTCGAAAAGATACTGCCCCACGGTTTGCTTTTTGAAGTAGAGTATCTTGCTCCTGTCGCTAATGCGCGCCAAATACTGACTTCCGGAGCTAATGGCTCCGTTGAGTTCACAGACAACAAACGCCACTTCTTCGATGTCCAATCGGCGTTGCAGGGCATCGACCCTCCACTTCAGGGCTTGCAGTTGTTTGTCTTTTCCCTTGTTCACGGCCGTGGTCACTTTATGCTTCGCATAGAAGATGGATGAGGTTTGCGTTCTGTTCTTGCCTTCTATGTCGTTTTTCAGCTGTTCGGTCAGAATCTCCGGATGAAACGGTTGCTGAAATGCCCAAATACGTTCCAACTCTGCTTGCAAATCCGAACGATAGAACTCCGGTTTCGTTTTCTTGCTCGCTCCGTGCAGTTCGAGCAGATATTGTCCGGGAGTCCATTTTTTATTGCACAACAGTTTGGCCACTTCCATTCCGTCCACAAGAGTGCCTTCTTCTCCCGAATCTGCCTTCCGACTGCTTTTATATCCCCGTTTTTTGTTGATCATCAGCAGTACGCGCGCAAAGGCTTCCAAAGAGATTTCTTCATCAACGGCCTGCGCTCGCAGACGGTAGGTTTCGTAAGTCGTATTTTCGCCGATTTCACAAAGAATGGCCGATTCACTGATTAAACCACTTTTAACCAAGCCGTTTTTGAGTTGTTCACGATGCAGTTTGTAACGCTGCAAATTTCGCCGTGCACCCCGTTTAAGGGTTCGTTCGGCATTCGTCGTTATGGTATTGCCCTCATTGAATTTATTTTTTTCATCGGTCGAGAGCGGATTGACTCTCACCCCTAATCCGACGATGGATGACTGTTCTTCCACATGTTCACTTTCATGGACGTAGGCCCAACCTATACTGGTAGTACCCAGATCTAAGCCGATTATCTTCTTCATAGCACTTGTTTTATAAGTTTATTTCGCAAAAATAACTTTTTTATGCATTTGCATGGTTATGTGAAATCTTTTTTCTACATTTGCAGTACTAATTTGAATGGCTACTCACAATAAGGATTATTCCGTTGTGAAAACATCAGGTTCATCCATCGACCTTAACGGTGGATTTTTTTATGCCCATAACTCTCAAAAAACACTTCAAATTTCGCGGCTGCCGATTCTCAATGCAAGCCCGGAAACGACAATCCCGAAAACATTCAATCTCATCGACCCGCCGCCGAAGGTGCGCCGATACCCCGCTCCGAAGGATTTTCTTTTCAAGCTGAACGGGTGAAACCTTCGGTTCTCCCCCACTCTCCATTCCGGAAATGGGCATATCTCGTCTTTTTGGGGAAAACAAGACCCTGTCCGAGCGATTTTCCACCTGTTCCGTCCCGCTTCCGACAATCTTTTTTCTTTACACGATTCCCTCGGTTTTCCGAATCGCGTGCAATTCACGCGACAACTGCGCGCATTTGACGTCTGAAATGCACGTGTCTGACGTCTGAAATGCACGTGTTTCAGACGTCAAGTGCGTGCATTTCGGAAAAGCCCTTCCCATGCGGGTTTGGAGAGGGACGAAATCCCGGTCGATTCCGAAATCGGTCTTGCGAAGAGAGTTGAAAGAATTTTACAGAAAGACGATGCGTGAGGGCGTATGCACACGGGCCGGTTGTCGGTTGCCGACATGGTTTTCTCCGGAAAAACAATCGCAGTTTTTCTGCACTTCGATTGGGAAAGTACACTTCGCTTCGCTTTATTTCGTACATTTGCCCAACGCATCAAAACCGCATCATTCACATGAGAACCGTCATCCAACGTGTTGCGCACGCCTCCGTCACCATTCATGGAGAACGCAAAGCCGCCATCGGCAGAGGCATGCTCATCCTTGTAGGCATAGAAGAAGCCGACGGCCAAGAAGACATCGACTGGCTCGCGAAGAAGATTGTGAACCTGCGCATCTTCGACGACGAACAAGGAGTAATGAACCGCTCCTTACTCGAAACGGGAGGTGAGATTCTTGTCGTCAGTCAGTTCACCCTTCACGCATCCGTCAAGAAAGGCAATCGGCCGTCTTATATCAAAGCCGCACGCCCGGAAACGGCCATCCCCATCTACGAAGCCTTTTGCCAGGCCTTGCGCACGGCATCGGGCAAAGACATCGGTACGGGCACGTTTGGAGCGGACATGAAGGTGGAACTTCTCAACGACGGACCGGTCACCATCTGCATCGACAGTAAACTGAAAGAATGACCCAGGCCATACATCACCCGAAAAAACATTTGCCCGATGATTACGATCGAAGAAATGCAACAACAAGTCGATAACTGGATACGCACCTACGGCGTGCGTTATTTCAGCGAACTGACCAACATGGCCATCCTTACCGAGGAAGTGGGCGAACTGGCACGCGTCATGGCGCGACGCTACGGCGACCAGTCATTCAAGAGCGGCGAACACGAGAATCTCGAAGAAGAGATAGCCGATGTGCTCTGGGTGCTCACCTGCATCGCGAACCAAACGGGAACAGACCTCACCGAAGCCTTCCGCCGGACGATGGAGAAGAAAACGAAACGAGACAATCAACGACATATCCATAACCCTAAACTCAAAGACAATGGACGAGAATAAATCGAACTCCGACAAGTATTTGGAAACACTGGCCAAGTACAACACCCACCTCAACGACGAAGAAGTGGCCAACCAAGTGGCCCGCCTCATCGCCGAGAAAGCCCTGGCCAACCACACCGAACAGGTGAAGAAGTTTCTCTTCAACTGCATCGATCTGACAACACTCGACACGAGCGACAGCGACGAACGTGTAATGCGATTCACCGAACGTGTCAATGATTTCGACAACGAGCATCCCGATCTGAAAAACGTTGCCGCCATCTGCGTGTATCCCAACTTCGCCGCCATCGTGAAAGAGACGTTGCAGGTGGAGGGCGTACGCATCGCTTGCGTGGCGGGAGGATTCCCTTCTTCGCAAACGTTCATCGAAGTGAAGGTGGCCGAAACTGCCCTTGCCGTGGCCGATGGAGCGGACGAAATAGACATCGTGATCTCCGTGGGCAAATTTCTCAGCGGCGATTACGAAACGCTGTGCGATGAAATAGAAGAACAAAAAGCCGCCTGCCAAAACGCTCATCTCAAGGTGATTCTCGAAACCGGAGCATTGAAAAGCGCATCCAACATCATGAAAGCCTCGATCCTTGCCATGTATGCCGGAGCCGACTTCATCAAGACCTCCACAGGCAAGCAGCAACCGGCAGCCACGCCCGAAGCCGCCTACGTGATGTGTCAAGCCATTAAGGCATATCATCAAAAGACGGGACGTCGCATCGGCTTCAAGCCCGCAGGAGGCATCAACACGGTGAACGATGCAGTGGTTTACTACACCATAGTCAAAGAAGTGTTGGGCGACGAATGGTTAAACAACAACCTGTTCCGCCTCGGCACAAGCCGACTGGCCAACCTCCTACTCTCGGATATTCGAGGCGAAGAGCAGAAGTTCTTCTAAAAAAAGGAATTAAAAAGAAGTCCCCGTAAAAGAACAAACAGGGGAGTCAGGATAAGGAGATGAAAATCATCTCCTTTTTTCTTTTTGCCCCACGCTCTCGCCCCCCTACCGATAAGCATGCGGAAAGCTCAAACGATAACCTTTCGATGTTATATCCCCCCCCTTTCCCAAGCCCACACAGCACGCCTGCAACACCCGACGAAAGACACACGGACGAGTCATGCCAACGCACAGAAAAACGGGCGCGGATTGCGCGAATCACACCGATAAAAAATCCTGCATGGTTCGCGCAATCCGCGCCCGAATCTTAACTGAAAAACATTATTCCACTTCGCTTCCCTCAATGGCAAAAGTTGAGATAACCAAACTCTTTTCATTCAAATTATTAGGATCGGCCACCGTAATTCCGTACTCTCCCGCCGGGCACTCTTCGAGTGTGATGAGGTATGATTTGCCTCCGTAAGGCTCCGCCCGAAAAGGCAGCAAACGAAAATTATTGTCGGAAGTTCCCCCAAATGTAGTGGCGGAAGAGTATTCCGCACGACGCTGCCTGCCTTTGATTTCAAATGCAAAAACTTTGATGATAGAGATAGGGTCGCTCTCATTATCCCTGCACCTCACGATAAAGCTGACGGGCTTGTTCGGGTTGATCCGAAGGGATGCGGAAGTGCCTTCTATATGTATTCTGGATTTGACGGCACCCACGCCGAAAAGATACAAAGAAGCGCTGGCTTTAGATTTCAGCATTGCCGTCTGCTTCTCCAATAAAACTGTCGTACTGTCTGCTTTCACAAAGCTCACTTCTCCGATAAATTTAGGTTCGGCCATTCGACTTTGTGCCGTGACGGACAACAGACAGACAAAAAAACAACAAATCGTCAAAAATGTTTTTTTCATAAGATCTTGAATTAATGTTAGGCCGGCAAAATTAGGTATAAAGAAGCAAATGGACAATAAACCGAAAATCTTTCACGTTATCGGTTGGAAGCATGCGGAAACGCACGAAACCTCTTGTTTACAACTTCCGCTCCGCCACATACTCGACATACGCACGCAACGCATCGCGAACAGGACCTTCGGGTTGCTCATCAAGCATCCGGAGAGCTTTTTTCTTGTAATCGTCCATCACCCGAACGGCATATTCGATGCCGTCGTTTGCCTTTGTAAACGCCACAAGACGGGTAATTTCCTCCGCCGTTGCCTCTCCCTTTCTCACCCGCAGGGCGATGGCGGCGGCTTCCGCATCGGCGGTGCTGTTGAGCGCATGGAGCACGGGAAGCGTCAGCTTTCCCTCCAGCATATCATTGCCTGTGGGTTTGCCGATGTCCGTATCCTCGAAATAATCGAATATATCGTCCTTGATTTGAAAACAGAGGCCTATGCATTCGCCCAGCCGACAAGCGGCATCGATCTGTTCGGGCGAGGCATCCACGGAATGAGCGGCGGCCTCGGCACAGGCAACAAAAAGCACGGCCGTCTTCTTATGTATCACGTCGAAATACGCTTTTTCGGAAAATTCGCGAGTGCCCACGTTGAAGAGTTGCAGCAATTCGCCATCGGCCAAGTCCTGCCCCAACCGCGCCACGATTTCGACAATCTTGCCGCTCTTCGTTCTCTCGGCATGCACCAGAGCGGAAGCCAGCAGATAATCGCCCGACAGCACAGAGACTTTATTGTTGAAAACCGCATTGGCGGATAATTGTCCGCGCCGTTTCGTACTCTCGTCCACCACGTCGTCGTGCACCAGACTGGCCGTATGCAGCAACTCCAGTGCGGCCGCGGCATGAAGCGTGGCCGGGCACACCGTCCCGTAAAGACGAGCGATGAGCAAGACGAGGATGGGGCGCATCATCTTTCCGTTGCGTTGGCAAATATGGGCAAGTACCTTGTTCAACAACGGGTTATTCCCCGTCAGCGTTTCATCGAACAGGCTTTTGAACGTTTCTAATTCGGGGAGGATGGGAGATTTGATCAGAGAGATAGCATCCATGTATTAAGCTCTTAATCTGCACAAAAGTAATAATAAAACAACGAATACCGCATTTTCTTTGTATTTTTACCTGCAAAAAACAAATCATCTCATGAATCCCGACCGGAAGCTTTTTCTCCTCGACGCCTATGCGCTCATCTACCGTGCCTATTACGCTTTCATCAAGAATCCCCGAATCAATTCGAAAGGACTCAACACATCGGCCATACTCGGTTTTGTCAACACCCTCGAAGAGGTGCTTCGCAAAGAGAATCCCACTCACATAGGCGTGGCTTTCGACCCCTCGGGGCCGACGTTCCGGCACGAGATGTTCGAAAGCTACAAAGCCCAACGCGAAGAAACTCCCGAAGACATTCGCCGCGCAGTGCCTTATATTAAAGAAATCATCCGCGCCTACCGTATCCCCATTTTGGAAGTTCCCGGCTACGAAGCCGACGACGTGATAGGCACACTGGCCACCGAAGCCGGAAGCCGGGGAATCGACACCTACATGATGACACCCGACAAAGATTACGGACAATTAGTGACCGATCACGTGTACATGTACCGTCCCAAGTACTCGGGCGGTTTTGAAGTCATGGGCACTCAAGAAATCAAAAACAAGTTCGGCATATCCTCCACCACCCAAGTCATCGACCTGCTCGGGTTGATGGGAGACAGTTCGGACAATATTCCCGGCTGCCCGGGCGTTGGAGAAAAAACGGCTCAGAAACTCATTGCCGACTTCGGAAGCATCGAGTCGCTGCTGCAACGAACGGACGAACTGAAAGGCGCACTCAAAACCAAAGTCGAAACCCATCGCGAACTCATCATCCTGTCCAAGCATTTGGCAACAATCAAAACCGATGTGCCCATCGCCCTGAACATGGACGACCTTGCCAGACGTTCGCCCGACGAGACCTTGCTTCGCCCGCTGTTTGAAGAATTGGAATTTCGAACCCTTACCGAACGTGTCCTGCGCAAAGAACCCGAAGCAAACGAAGTCCCCCCTCTCCCACTCTTTGCCCCGACCGGCCGGCCGGCCGATTCTTCCCTTTTCCACCCCGATTTGTTTGCGAAAAATGCGGGCGAAGGGACAGGTGCTTCCGAAAATTCGATTCTAAAGACGTTAGAAACGACTCCTCACGATTATCAACTCATTGATAACGAAGAGAAAAGGAACGAAATTATTCAAAAACTATTGACATCCGAAATTCTCGCGTTAGACACGGAAACCACGGGAACCGAACCGATGACGGCCGAACTCGTGGGTATGAGCTTCTCCATGACCCAAGGCGAGGCATTCTATGTCCCCGTCCCTGCCGACCGCGACGAAGCCGTCCGAATTGTCGAAGCCTTCCGCCCGGTGCTCGCCAACGAAAAAAGCCTGAAAGTGGGACAGAACATCAAGTATGACCTCATCGTGCTTCTCAACTACGGCGTCGAAGTGCGAGGACCGCTCTTCGACACCATGATTGCCCACTACGTTCTACAGCCCGAACTCCGGCACAACATGGATTATCTTGCCGAGATCTACCTTCAATACCGCACCATACACATCGACAGCCTCATCGGACCCCGCGGAAAGAACCAGCGCAGCATGCGCGACGTCTCGCCCCACGACATTTGTCCGTATGCCTGCGAAGATGCCGACATCACCCTGCGTCTGAAGGCCGTCTTCGAAGAAGAATTACGCAAGAACGGCGTGGAACATTTATTCTACGACATCGAAATGCCCCTCGTTCCCGTGCTCGTCACGATGGAACGCAACGGAGTGAAGATAGACACGAAGGCTTTGCATCAGTCGTCCGCCCACTTCACCGCGGAAATGCAACGCATCGAAAACGAAATATATGCCCTTGCCGGAGAAACGTTCAACATAGCCTCGCCCAAACAAGTGGGCGAAGTGCTGTTCGACCGCTTGCGCATTGTAGAAAAGGCCAAGAAAACCAAAACGGGCCAATACGTCACTTCCGAAGAAGTGCTTGAGAGCCTCAGGCACAAGCATCCGCTCGTGGAAAAGATTTTGGAACACCGCGGACTGAAAAAACTTCTCGGCACATACATCGACGCTCTCCCCCAACTCATCAACTCCCAAACGGAGCGCATACACACCTCGTTCAACCAAACCGTAACCTCCACGGGCCGTCTGAGCAGCAGCAACCCGAATCTGCAAAACATTCCCATACGCGACGAGAACGGCAAGGAAATACGCAAAGCGTTTGTTCCCGACGAAGATTGCCTGTTCTTCTCCGCCGATTATTCGCAAATCGAACTGCGCATCATGGCCCATCTCAGCGAGGATGGCAACATGATAGAAGCCTTTCTGAGCAATCAGGACATTCATGCCGCAACCGCGGCAAAGATATACAAAGTGCCCATCGAAGCCGTCGACGCCGACATGAGGCGCAAAGCGAAAACCGCCAATTTCGGCATCATCTACGGCATTTCGGTCTTCGGGCTCGCCGAACGCATGAATGTGGACAGGCGCGAAGCCAAAGAACTCATCGACGGCTACTTTGAAACCTACCCCGCCGTGAAGGCTTACATGGACAGGAGCATCGAAGTGGCACGCCGTCAGGGTTACGTGGAAACAATCTTCGGACGCAAGCGTTTTCTGCCCGACATCAATTCCCGAAACGCCACCGTACGCGGATATGCCGAACGAAACGCCATCAACGCTCCCATTCAGGGCAGTGCGGCCGACATCATCAAAGTGGCCATGGCGCATATTCATCGCCGCTTCCGCAGCGAAGGACTGCGTGCCAAGATGATTTTGCAGGTGCACGACGAACTCAACTTCAGCGTGCCCGTCGGCGAAAAAGAAGCCGTACAGCGCATCGTCATCGAGGAGATGGAACGCGCTTACCGCATGCACGTTCCGCTCAAAGCCGACTGCGGCTGGGGGAAAAACTGGCTCGAAGCGCATTGACGCAGTGCCACGCTGATTCGGCCCGAGGTTACGAATTGTCAGCACAAGGAAAATCCCGGGCGATGGATATTCACCTTTTATACGAAAGGCCGTCATACGCTCCTGAACCACAACCCGGTAGCGGGCAATCGAGGGGGATAACAATCTTTAACTCAAAAGTCAGAAAGGCAAAGAAAACGGTCTTTTACTGTCGCCATGAATCGAAAAACATCCGGAAATTTCGTTCCGGATGTTTTTTTGTAAGCCAACCGAACAAAAGGAAATCTTCAGGCGACTCGGACGACATCAATATGATAGAAAAAAGAAATGAAATTGTTTTTTCTATCGAAAATAGGCGTACCTTTGCGGACGTTTTTCGGAATCCGATTAACGAAATGACAAAGTAACAATTAAAAAAACAAATCAAATGAAAGCCAATTTCTCCTTCAAATCAATCGCCTTAATGGCTTTGGCAACCTTGTTTTCACTCCAGCTGTCGGCACGGAAGAACGACGGACAACTCGTTTACAATTCCTTGGAAGAAAATGGAGTGAAAGTGGGACAGATGGTCTACAAAAAAGAAGGCAACTCACTGTCCAATTACATGAAGTACAATTACAAGTACGACAACAAGCAGCGCATGATCGAAAGCGAAATGCAAAAGTGGAACGCCTCCCTGAATCATTGGGAGAACAACACCCTCATCACTTACACCTATGAGGGAAAAACGGTGACCACAAGCTATCACAAATGGGACAGCAAGAAAAAGGAATATGTTTTGCAGCCCGAAATGACGGTGACCATGGACTATATTCATCAAGTCACGCACGACAACGAAAATCTCTCTTAATTAAATAAATATTCTAACAACCTCGGAAGTCCGCTCCTGTGAAGAAGCGGACTTTTTTCATGCTCGCACCGCAGCCTTGCGCCGGCCGGGTACGGTAGACCCATGCATCTCGAACCGTGCGAAAACTCATGTGTACTTTCCCAATCGAAGTGCAAAAAGCCGCGATTGTTTTTCAAGAGAAAACCATGCCGACAACCGGCCCATGCGCATACGCCCCGCGCATCGGCACTTTGTAAAACTATTTCAATCTCCTTCGCAAGACCGATTTCGGAATCGGCCGGGATTTCGCCCCTCTCCAAAGCCCCTCCGGGAGGGCTTTTCCGAAATGCACGCACTTGACGTCTGAAATGCACCCACCTGACGTCTGAAATGCACGTGTTTCAGACGTGAAATGCACGCAGTTGTCGCGTGAATTGCACGCACTTCGGAAAACCAAGAGAATCGTGTAAAGAAAAGAGATTGCCGGAGGCAGAACGAAACAGGTGGAAAATCGCTCGAACAAGGGGGTATTTTCCAAAGAGAAGGACTCAAAAAAAACAGGCAGAAGACCCGGACAAAAACTTGAACTCAAAACACCCAGAGACGGGTCTTACAGAAGAAACAACAAATTTTACATTTGCCGCTGAGACCCTACGACGGCAAAAATTTCAATCGGAAGACAAAAAAAACAAACAGAAAGTAAAGAAAAGAGTTTTTTTCTTTAGATTTGCATAAAATCATAAATTTGTTATATTATGACCCCTTATCTCATCGGCTCCGCAATCGCGCTGGCCATTCTTCTTTTATGGTACATATCGACTTACAATAGTTTGATTGCCAAACGCAACAACGTGGAACAATGCCAAAGCGGAATTTCAGTTCTGCTCAAACAGAGAAACGATCTTCTTCCCAATCTCGTGGCTGCCGTGCAAAAATACACTCAGTACGAAGGGTCGCTGTTGAGAGACATTACCGAATTGCGCTCCCGGATGTTGGAGGCGAAAGATCAACAGGAAGAAACCGAGTTCGGAGAACGCATGACCAAACTGATTCACCAACTGAACGTGGCGGTGGAAAATTATCCGGAACTGAAAGCCAACGACCAGTTCATGCAGTTGGAACGTGCGGTGGAAGACATGGAATATCAGCTTCAGGCCATGCGCCGTTCGTATAATGCCGCCGCCGTGGCCTATAACAATGCCATCGAAATGTTTCCTTCGTCCATCGTTGCCCGCGCGGCACACCACAGTAAAGCACCGCTCATCGAAGTGCCTGCCGAAGAAAAAGCCAATGTGAATTTGAATGCTCTCTTTAACCCGAAAACGTAAACACATCTCCCGATCATGACTCCCACTCCGTCCGAACCGACCGCGCAAACCATAGACGAATTACAACGCGAATTCAACGAGGTGCTGAGACGCACGCAACGCAAACGAAACATGTTCATCGCGGCGCGCGCCGTTTGTTATGCATTGAGCATCGTCTATATCGCGGGCATGCTGATCATCCATTTGATTCCGGGCATCGGCATTTCCCTCGTCCACGACTATACGGCCAACCCCAATCCCACTTTTTGGGAAGCCAACAAAGTGCTGATTTTCATACTGCCCATAATTTTTTTCATCATGCTCGGTTCGGTCATAATGGGCAAGGTTTTACCCCGGCTGACCGAAGCCCGATATGATGCTTTCCGGAAAATCATCAGACGCTTGTTTCCCGACGCCTCGTTCTATTTGGAATCCCGCCCCATCGATCCTTCGGCACTCAACGACACACTGCTGTTCAATCCCGTGCAAGAAGAAGAATACAGCGGCAGTCCGCAAGCACTTGCCACCATCAACTTCAACACCGGACGGCAGAAAACCACCGTCCGCGACCTTGGCATATTCGTGGACAACAAGAGGCAATACCTCATCAATTCGCCGCTGGGCGGACTGTTCATGTTCTTCAACGTCATGCGCACGGCATTCTCCACACACGAAGAAGCCGACATCTATCGGTTTCGCGGCATGTGGGCACAAACGATTCTGGAGAAAACCCTCAACGGCGGCGTGATCGTCTTGCCCGACCACTTGGAAGAAAAGGTCGGCTATTTGGCGCAAACGTTTCAGTCGCTCACCACGAAACACGGCTGCAAACCGGTTCGCATGGAAGACGTGGAGTTTGAAAAACGCTTTGCGGTTTATGCCACCGACGACTTTCTGGCACGTTACATCCTCACGCCTTTCGTGATGCAACGCCTTTGCGAATTGCGCGACCGGTATGATCGGGACATCATGGTTTCCTTCGCCGGAAACACTTTCAACTTTGCCATGCCCATGCCGCACGGAATGTTCTCGACCGCCCGCGGGGAGAAAAACACCGTCGTGAGCGATCTTTATACTTATCTGAAAGCGAGTACGAACCTTCTTGCAGAACTACGTCTGCATTGGAATATTAACAATTAAAATTATTCAGTATGAAAAAACGGATTTTATCGGTTGCTCTTCTGTCGGCAATCATCCCCGGTGTCTGGGGACAAAGTGAAGGAAACAATTCTTTGACGAACTACGTATTGATTCTCATGATCGTGGTTCTCGTCGGTTATTTTTTCATAAGTAAAAGACACATACTCATGTCCATAATCCGCATGTTCTCCGGAAGTTTCCGCACGGCCAAGGACAATCCGCTCGCTCCGGAACAGCAACGTAAGATTTTATTGGGTTCCATCTACAGTCTGCAACAGGGCGGTTACCTCGACAGTCTCAGACTCGATGTCGGAGGCAACAGGGCAGCCACAATCTTGCAAGATTGGTGGGGAATCCATGGAAAAGACAGTGCCAAGGAAACACTTGACTATCTGAGAGACAAAGGACACCGTTTTTACTTCGCCATAGCTCTTGACATGATGAAGCAAAACAACTGGGACCAACAAAAAGAAGTCATACTGTCGAACGTGCAAACTCAGGAAGACGCCGAAAAGACCGTCGAGTATTTCAAAAACCTGACATCGAGCATCGAAGAAATGAAAAAAGACGGAACCATAACTTCCGACGAAGACCTGAAGCGACTCGGCGTGACGGGTTGGGATGCCGGACGTCTGTCGTTCATGGCGCGTTTGTGTCATGATGCCAAACTCATCACGGAAGAAGAAGTCTGGGCATACTTGGACGCCGCCGACAGAATAGCCCGCGAGAATCTCCGGTCGTGGAAAGATTTGGCCGACAGCTACGTGCTGGGACGCTACTTCTGGACGGGAGTGGACGGAAACAGTTCCGCAATCAGAAGCTTTGCCAACGACCTGCTCAAAAAACCGAACAGCCCTTGGAACACCGTTCCTTTCTAAAAAACAATCATTCCAATCACGAGAAGGGGCTGTATCGAAACTTCGGTTTCGGTTCGGCCCTTTTCTTTGGGTGTGTTGAAAAAACGACATCTCCTTTCGTTGTTTTTCCGAACTCATTTCTTCTCATATCCCCGCAAGCTCATCTTTTTTCTTTAACTTTGCCCCCGTACACACCTATTTAATGAACAACAGGTCGCATGAGTCCACTGAACTTCACCCATATCCTGACACAGACAGTCGATGAGCTATCGGAAAGCGAATCCTATCGGAAACTGTTTCACCAGCACAGAGATGGGGAACCTCTGCCCTCCTCGGAAACCTTGCGCGAGATTATCGACCTGACACGTTCCATACTCTTTCCCGGCTATTACGGCAACTCCACGGTAAACAGCCGCACGCTGAACTACCACATCGGGGTGAATATCGAAAAACTGTTCGAACTGCTCAGCCGCCAGATTCTCGCCGGACTCTGCTTCCGATCGAACGATGAAGACCTCAGCCCCTGCAACGATGCGCAACGCGAAGAGGCCGCCCGCCTGTCGGCACAGTTCATCAGTCGTCTTCCCGCCATGCGCCGGACACTTGCCACCGATGTGGAAGCCGCTTTCAACGGCGATCCCGCAGCCGAAAGCTTCGGCGAAGTAATCTGCTGCTATCCCGCCATCCGTGCCATAAGCAACTATCGCATGGCCCACGAACTCCGGCTTCTCGGCGTTCCGCTCATACCGCGCATCATCACGGAAATGGCGCATAGCGAAACGGGCATCGACATTCATCCGGGAGCGCAAATAGGCAATTACTTTACCATCGATCACGGCACGGGTGTGGTCATCGGGGCGACAAGCATCATCGGCAACCGTGTCAAACTCTATCAGGGCGTGACGCTCGGCGCACGGAGTTTTCCCCTCGACGAACAAGGAAAACCCATCAAAGGCATTCCGCGTCATCCCATATTGGAAGACGACGTTATCATTTACTCCAACGCCACCATATTGGGACGAATCACCATCGGACGCGGAGCAACCGTCGGCGGAAACATCTGGGTGACCGAAGACGTGCCCGCCGGAGCGCGCATCGTGCAGACCAAGGCCGACCGATAACCCTTTTCCATCCACCACAAGTAACCACCGAAAAAAACAATATGAGCCAACCATTCGAAATGATTGCCAAGACCTTTCAGGGACTGGAAGAAACACTGGCCGAAGAACTGACCGCTTTGGGAGCCGACAACGTACAGATAGGCCGACGCATGGTATCCTTTACCGGCGACAAGAAAATGCTCTATCGCGCCAACTTCTGCCTGCGCACGGCCATCCGCATACTTAAACCCATCAAGCAGTTTACCGCCAAAGACGCCGAGGAGGTCTACGCACAGGTGCAATCGGTGCGTTGGGAAGATTATCTCGACGCGAAAAAAACATTTGCCGTCGACGCCGTGGTGTTCAGCGACGAATTCCGTCACTCGAAGTTTGTGTCGTACAAGGTCAAAGACGCCGTTGCCGACTACTTCCGCGACCGTGTCGGCGAACGCCCTTCCGTACGCATCAACAACCCCGACGTACTGATAAACATCCACATCGCGCAGACCTCCTGCACATTGTCGCTCGACTCATCGGGCGAATCTCTCCACCGTCGAGGCTACCGTCAGGAAGCCGTGGAAGCTCCACTCAACGAGGTATTGGCCGCAGGCATGATACTGATGACCGGTTGGAGGGGCGAATGCGATCTCATCGACCCCATGTGCGGATCGGGAACCATTCCCATCGAAGCCGCTCTCATCGCCCGAAACATTGCTCCGGGTGTATTCCGCAAAGGATTTGCCTTTGAGAAATGGACGGATTTCGACAAAAATCTGTTTGACGAAATCTACAACGACGATTCGCAGGAACGCCCTTTCCAACACCATATTTACGGCTACGACAACAACCCGAAGGCCAATGAAATAGCCGTGCGCAACGTGAAAGCCGCCGGCGTATCGCGCGACGTCACGCTGAAAATACAGCCCTTCCAACAGTTTGAACAGCCCCGGGAAAAAGCCGTCATCATCACCAATCCGCCTTACGGAGAACGGATTTCGACGAATGATCTGCTGGGACTTTACCGAACCATCGGCGAACGCCTGAAGCATGCTTTCACGGGCAACGAAGCCTGGGTGCTCTCTTACCGCGAAGAATGTTTCGACCAGATAGGACTCAAAGCCACCCGCCGCGTTCCGCTGTTCAACGGCGCACTGGAGTGCGAGTTCCGTCAATACGAAATATTCGACGGAAAATACAAAGATTTCAAAGCTCGGGAAGACGGCGAACCGACCGAAGAATCCCGCACATTCCGTGAACGACGGGGAAGAGATTTCCGAAGCGAAAGCAATTTCAAAACGCGGGAAAAACGCGAGAAACGCGATTTCAAGCCCCACAGAGAAGGCGATTTCAAACCGCGTCGCGAGGAAGGATTCAATTCCCGCCGCGGACACGGAACGGACGGAGAAGAACGCGGAGAGCGGCGTCCGAGGGAATTCAAAGGACACCGAGAGCCGAGGATACCCCGAAAGGACTGAAACGTGCGGAAGCCGACATAGCGAAACAAATCAAAAACAAGAACCCGTATAACCCGAAAAACAATGAGTAAAATTCCGCTGAGAAAGGCCTTGTTGACAGGCCTGATACTCGTAGGCATCACCCCGATCATGGCACAGGAACAAAAACAACCCACACTCGAAGATCTCATCCCCGGCGGAACTTCCTATCGTTATGCCGAGAACATCTACGGAATCAGCTGGTGGGGCGACCTCTGCATCAAGCCCGGAGCCGAAGCCGTAGAAGCCGTTCATCCCTCCACGGGCCGGAGCGAAACGCTCTTCACGCTGAAGGACGTAAACACCGCCCTCGAACAGAGAAAACTGGGCAGGCTGTCCCACCTCTACGGCCTTAGCTTCCCCCGGGGCGAACGCAAGCAGGCTCTTTTCGTGGTAAAAGGCACTTATGTGGTCTATGATTTCGAAGAAAGATTCATTGTTTCCGTGCGTCCGACACACGAAAAAGCCGGAAATCAGGATTACTGCACAGCCTCCGGAAGCGTGGCCTACACGATAGACAACAATCTTTACGTCGACGGCAAAGCCGTGACCCGCGAACCCGAAGGCGTGGTGTGCGGACAAAGCGTGCACCGAAACGAATTCGGCATCTCGAAAGGCACGTACTGGAGCCCCAAGGGAACGCTCCTCGCCTTTTACCGAATGGACGAACGCATGGTGACGGAATACCCGTTGGTGGACATCACCGCCCGTGTCGGCAAGGCGAACAGCATCCGCTATCCGATGGCCGGAATGACTTCGCACAAGGTACAAGTGGGCATCTACGACCCCGCCACCCAAAAAACCGTCTACCTGAATACGGGAGATCCCACCGATCGCTATTTCACCAACATCGCCTGGAGCCCCGATGAAAAAATGCTCTACCTCATCGAGGTGAACCGCGATCAGAACCACTCCAAACTCTGCCGGTACGATGCCCTCACCGGCGAACCGAAAGGTGTACTCTACGAAGAGTACCACCCAAAGTACGTCGAACCGCAACATCCCATCGTATTCCTTCCGTGGGACGATACGAAATTCGTTTATCAAAGCCAACGAGACGGCTACAATCATCTTTACCTGATGAGCACGAAGATACTCCCGAAAAGCAATGATTCCGCCACGTCCAACGGCGGAACGTGTTCGGAACACGTCGCCGTACGCCGGCTTACCCGCGGCAACTGGCTTGTCGGCGAACTGGCCGGGTTCAACGCCAAGCGCAAGGAAATTTTCTTCACCGCCATCGAAGGGCTGCGCAGCGGATGGATGAGCGTCGACATGAGGGGAAAAACAAACCGCAATTTCAGTGATCTGACGGAGAGCAGCCACGACATCATCGTAAACGCTTCGGGAACCTTCCTCATCGACCGCTTCTCGACGAAAGATTGTCCGCGCATCATCGAGCTGGTGGACACGAAAACATTGAAAAACAACGTGCTGCTCAATGCCCGCAATCCTTACGAAGGCTTCACCATGCCCACCGTGGAAACGGGAACCTTGAAAGCCGACGACGGCACGACCGACCTCTATTATCGCATCGTGAAACCCGCGGACTTCGATTCCTCGAAACGGTATCCCGCCATCGTCTACGTTTATGGCGGTCCCCATGCACAAATGGTCACCGGAGGATGGCTCAACGGCGCACGAGGCTGGGAACTCTACATGGCAAACAAGGGCTACATCCTTTTCAGCCTCGACAATCGCGGCAGTGCCAATCGCGGACTGGCTTTCGAAAACGCCACGTTCCGCCGTCTCGGCATCGAAGAAGGCAAAGACCAAGTACGGGGAGCCGAGTTTCTACGCTCTCTACCCTACGTCGATGCCGACCGGATAGGCGTACACGGCTGGAGTTTCGGCGGACACATGACGACGGCACTCATGCTTCGCTATCCCGAAATCTTCAAAGTGGGTGCGGCCGGCGGCCCTGTCATCGACTGGAAACACTACGAAGTCATGTACGGCGAACGCTACATGGACACCCCCGAATCGAATCCCGAAGGCTACAAAGAAACCGATCTCAAAAATCTGGCCGGACATCTGAAGGGACGTTTGCTGCTCATTCACGACGATCATGACGACACTTGCGTACCTCAGCACACTCTGTCGTTCATGAAAGCCTGCGTAGATGCCCGTACTTATCCCGACTTGTTCATCTATCCCATGCACAAACACAACGTGTTGGGACGCGACCGTGTACATCTGCACGAGAAGATTACCCGTTATTTTGAAGACTATTTGTAAAACCGCAATTCATATACCCGAATCATGAAGATCTTATTGCTCGGTTCCGGAGGCCGCGAACATGCTCTGGCTTGGAAGATGGCCCAAAGTCCTCAGGTAGAGAAATTGTATATTGCTCCCGGAAATGCCGGAACGACGGCCGTGGGTGAAAACGTGGACATCCGCGCCACAGACTTTGAAGCCATCCGCACATTTGTCCTGAAAGAAAACGTGAACATGGTGGTTGTCGGCCCCGAAGATCCGTTGGTGGCAGGCATATATGACTACTTTGCCAACGAAGACTCTCTGCGGCATATTCCCGTCGTCGGGCCATCGAAAGCCGGCGCACAACTCGAAGGCAGTAAGGAGTTTGCCAAAGAATTCATGATGCGCCACGGCATCCCCACGGCACGCTACAAGAGCATCACCGCAGCCAATCGTGACGAAGGACTCGCTTTTCTCGAAACGCTTCAGGCTCCTTATGTACTGAAGGCCGACGGCCTTTGCGCCGGCAAGGGAGTGCTCATTCTTCCCACACTCGACGAAGCCAAACGGGAATTGAACCGCATGCTCGACGGCATGTTCGGCGAAGCCTCTGCCACGGTCGTTGTAGAAGAATTCCTGAGCGGTATCGAATGTTCGGTTTTCGTGTTAACCGACGGCGAACACTATAAGGTACTCCCCGTGGCGAAGGACTACAAACGCATCGGCGAGGGCGATACCGGACTCAATACAGGAGGCATGGGCAGCGTGACGCCCGTTCCCTTTGCCGACGAATCTTTCATGGAGAAGGTGCGCACACGCATCATCGAACCCACCGTTCGCGGACTGCGACAGGAGGGCATCACGTACAAAGGTTTCATCTTCCTCGGACTCATTTGCGTAAAGGGCGAACCGATGGTCATCGAATACAACGTCCGTATGGGCGATCCCGAAACGGAAAGCGTAATGCTTCGCATCGACAGCGATCTGGTCGATTTGCTCAACGGAGTGGCCGAAGGCAATCTGCATGAACGCACACTGAAAGAAGACCCTCGAACGGCAGCATGCGTCATCCTCGTGAGCGGCGGATATCCTGAGGCTTACGGCAAAGGCTACTTCATCGAAGGACTGGATAAGGCGGCGCAAACGGACAGCATTGTCTTCCATGCCGGAACTGCCTTGAAAGACGGCCGGGTAGTGACTTCCGGCGGACGTGTGCTCGCCGTCTGTTCTTACGGATCTACACGCGAAGAAGCCTTGGAGAAAAGCTATCGTACGGCTTCGCTCATCGAATTCGAGAAGAAATACTGCCGACGCGACATCGGGTTTGATTTATAACCGAAATCCGAATGAAAACCGACAAGTTATTGCAAACCCGCATCACTTCCGGACGATGGACGCTTCCCGTCGTCGTAATGTTGTTTGCCCTGACGTGGGGACTTACCTCATGGTCCTTGTCGTCTGCAACCGATGTGCCGGATGTCCAACAGGGCACGCAACTCTGGCAAACAATCTGCGGATGGCTTCCCTGCGAATGGATGGAGCGTCTGATCGGTTTTCTCATCTACATCGGAATCGGCTATCTGCTCATCGGACTGAACAACCGTTTTGCCATTGTCCGATTGAGAGCGTCGATACAAACCACCATTTACCTGATTCTCATCACAGCCTGTCCCATGCTCTACCTGCTGAATCTGGGCAGTGTGGCTGCATTGGCACTCACCGTGTCGTTCTTTTTTCTGTTCAACAGTTATCAGAATCCCCAAGGTACGGGCAATCTCTTCCATGCTTTTTTCTGCATCGGTCTGGGAAGTGTATTTTTACCTCAACTACTTCTTCTGGTTCCGTTATTCATGCTCGAAGTGCATCGCTTCGGTGCCTTATCGCCACGAGGATTTTTCGCGGCGCTGATAGGAGTGCTGCTCCCTTACGGGCTGCTATTGGAGTATGCCTTCTTCTACGGACGGTTGGAATTGTTCTACGAACCTTTCCGGCAACTGATAACACCGGGTCAGTTTTTTCATTTCGAGGTGCTGACGTCGTGGCAATGGGTTATGCTTCTTATCCTTTCCGCATGGTTCATAACAAGCACGGTGCATTGCTTCACGGCCATTTACGAAGACAAGATACAGACACGCTCGTACCTGAGGTTTTTTATCGATCTCAGTTTTTGTTTGTTGGTCTTCATCGTGTTGCAACCGCAACATTGCAACAACTTGCTTCCGTTGCTTATGGTGAGCGTCAGTGTGCTTTCCGGTCATTTTTTCGCACTTACTCACAGTCAGGCTTCAAATACATTCTTCATCGTTTCGGGTGCAGTCCTGATGTTGCTGTTCGGTTATAATCTATGGACGCTCTTGTAGAAACACTCGTGGCTTGGGGATTGCCCGGCATGTTCCTTTCCGCAATGTTGGCCGGAAGCGTGGTTCCTTTCAGTTCCGAATTGGTACTGGCCGGACTCGTAAAGCTCGGTGTGGCTCCGATGGCTTGCCTGTTGGCTGCGGGGCTTGGAAACACGGCCGGCGGACTGACTTGCTACTATGTCGGCCGAATGGGCAAAATCGATTGGATGAAGAAATACCTCAAGGTGAGTGAAGAAAAGATAGAACGCGCCGTAAAGTTCCTGCAAGGCAAAGGAGCGATGATGGGATTTTTCGCTTTCCTTCCCGGAGTGGGCGAGGTCATTGCCATCGCATTGGGATTCATGCGCAGCAATGTGGCCTTAACCACGGCGGCAATGTTTATCGGAAAGACGCTTCGCTATGCCATCATTGTTTATTTGGTCATGAAGATTTAGCGATGAACGACGAACGGATTATCGAACATACCGACGACGGCAGCGCGACGCTCTTCGTACCCGCCCTCAACGAACATTATCATTCGACAAAGGGAGCGCGAACAGAGTCGCAACATATTTTCATCGACATGGGTTTCCGAGCTTCATCCCTGCCCGACATACATATCCTCGAAGTGGGCTTCGGTACGGGACTCAATGCCTGGCTTACGCTCAAGGAAGCCGAACGAAGCGGAAGAAGGGTACATTATACGGGAGTCGAACGTCATCCGCTTTCGTGGGAAACGGTTCGCCCGCTCGGTTATGCCGCAGGGAACGACGATGAAACGCTATTCAAACGGATGCACACCTGTGCGTGGGAAGAACCCGTGGAACTGACTCCGCATTTCGTTCTCCACAAACGCCACACGGACGTGCTTCGTTATGCGGCTGCCGAAAGACGCCCGGACGAACGCCCGAATCTCATTTATTTCGATGCTTTCGCGCCCGAAAAGCAACCGGAAATGTGGTCGCAAGAACTTTTTGACGATTTATACGTTTTATTAAGCAACGAAGGACTTCTGACCACGTATTGCGCCAAAGGTGTCGTAAGACGAATGTTGCAAAGCGCCGGTTTCACCGTGGAGCGGCTGCCCGGACCTCCCGGAGGCAAACGCGAGATGCTGCGAGCCCGAAAGAACCCTTTAAACATAAATCCGGATGACGAAATACTTAAAAACCGAGAGAATACCGAATAAACCCCATCACATGAAAAAGAATATCGCATACCTTGCCTTTTGCGGCATACTCGTTTCCTTACTGACAGCCTGCGGCGGAAAAACGTCCAAGAGCGAAGTTCCGGTCATCACCGTCACCATCG
>JBHAEN010000240.1:0-3444 GCA_041855645.1 Bacteroides sp.
GTGGGAGCCATGCTGAATCTTACTTACGTGCCCGATGCCGTCAGTCGTTACGAATGGAAGAACATCTTCAATTTGCTGGGCAAGGACAGATATACGCACCGTACCGGATTCGACGCACAGGAAAACCGGATGGAGAGTGCAGAATATTATTACAGCAGTCGGGCCACCTACAACGGACAGTTGTCCGGCAAGCACACCTTCGGCAACGGCAAACTGGACTGGAGCGCAGGCTACGCTTACTCCGGCCGACAAATGCCCGACCGTCGCCGATATGCCCTCAGCGACGAAGGACAAACTCCCGGAACGTTGGCCCTGATCCGTGCCAACGACATTCGGAGGGAATATACGGACCTGAAAGAACACATCTGGTCGGGAAGCGCGGGCTGCGAACGCTCGCTGCCCGAGTGGAAAGGCATCGTTCCCGTGTTCAGGGCGGGCCTGTACGGAGAATATCGCAGCCGCACCTATTCCACACGCGAGTTTCTCTATAACTGGAATGCGCAAAACAACCTGCCTGCCGATTTTGAGCTGAGCGATATCCCCACGGAATTGCTGACGGACGCCAACTACGGCCCCGATAAAATCTACCTGATAGAGAAACCCAAATGGCGCAACAACTACGAAGGAAAGAATCTGCAAACGGCCGGCTACGCAGGACTCCATCTTCCCATGGGGCGTTTCGACCTGTATGCCGGACTGCGTTTCGAGCACAACCGCATGGAACTCATACGCCACACGCGCGATGTGGAGCGGAGTCCGCAAAGCATCTTCTATGAAGACAATGACTTTTTCCCGTCTGCCAATTTTTCCTATCGGATGGATGAGAAGAACCGGTTCCGGCTGTCCTACGGCCGTTCGGTCAACCGTCCGGAGTTTCGCGAAGTTTCTCCGTCGGTATTCTACGACTTCGATTTGGGAAGTTCCGTGCAGGGAAACACCGATTTGCAGGCCTGCTACATCGACAATGCCGACCTTCGCTACGAACACTATCCCAGTGCCGGCGAGCAGGTTTCCGTGGCCTTGTTCCACAAACGGTTCCGTTCGCCCATCGAGTGGACATATACCATGACGGGCGGTGAAACGCCGGTGTATTCCTTCCACAACGCGGAGCGTGCTTACAGCATGGGAGTGGTGGTCGACATCCGTAAAGACCTTGCCTTCGCCGGACTGCGGAACTTCAGCCTGTCGCTCAACGGAGCATGGATCAAAAGCCGCGTGAATTTCCGCGAAGGAACAGACCGGGACCGCCCCATGCAGGGACAGTCGCCCTACCTCATCAACGGTGCTCTTTTCTATCAAAACCCCGTCTGGCAGTTTGATGCGGCGTTGCTGTACAATCGCATCGGGAAGCGCATCATCGGCGTGGGTCGCACGGTGGGAACGGTAGGTACGGAGAACACGGTGAACATTCCCGATTCGTATGAAATGCCGCGCAACACCATCGACTTCAACCTCTCGAAGCGTTTCGGCACGCACTGGTTGTGCAAAATCGGCGTGAGAGACCTGCTGGACGAACGAGTCTATTACAAGCAGTTCACCACGGTCGCGAAGCGCGACGGCAGCCAGAAGGGGGTCGAAGAAATCACCAAATCCTACAAGCCCGGAAGACAGTTCGTCGTCCACCTGAGCTATACATTCTGAATCATCACACACAAGGCCGCTCCCTCCTTCGCGTGCGGGGCGGTCGATAAACCCCAATAAAGAAAGAAAACAATGAAAAAAAGCAGTTTTTTGAACATGGCAGCCTCCTTGTGTCTGGTTGCCGGAGTTATGACAGGTTGCGGTAACGATGAGATTTCCGTTTCGTCGGAATCCGAATACGTGTGGAGCGTCAACGGCGGGCTGAAAGCCTGCGACCATCTGCTGTTTGCGGACAACGTCATAGGCAACGGCGACGACGAATTCGTGTTTGTCGGCAAACAAACGCTCCGAAAAGGAACTTACCTGCTGAAGGGATGGGTGTACATCGCCGACGGGGCGGAACTGACCATCGAACCCGGAACGGTCATCAAAGGCGACAAGACGAGCAAAGCGGCCATCATCGTGGAACGAGGCGGAAAACTCATTGCCGCGGGCACTGCACAGGCTCCCATCGTATTCACCTCCGCACAGCCGAAAGGCAATCGCAAACCGGGCGACTGGGGTGGAATCATCCTCTGCGGAAAAGCCCCCAACAATCAGAACGAAATGCAGATCGAAGGCGGGCCGCGCACGAAACACGGAGGCAAAGACCCGAACGACAACTCCGGCGTGTTGAGCTACGTCCGCATCGAGTTTGCCGGATACCCGTTTCAGGCCAATCAGGAAATCAACGGGCTGACGCTGGGTTCCGTGGGCAGCGGCACGCAGATAGACCACGTGCAGGTGTCGTACTCCAACGACGACGCCTACGAATGGTTCGGAGGAACAGTGAATTGCACCCACCTGATTTCTTACAAAACGTGGGACGACGACTTCGACACGGACAACGGATACAACGGAAAGGTACAATTCGGGCTGTGTGTGCGCGATCCGAAACTGGCCGACACTTCCAACTCCAACGGCTTTGAATCCGACAACTGGAAAGACGGAACCAATCTTGCCCCGATGACGGCTCCCGTGTTCAGCAACATCACCTTCATCGGGCCGAAGGCGCAAGCGGCCGACTTCGTCAACGAAGCGGGAGCGGGCAAATACATCGACGGCGGAGCGTACAACCCGAACAACGGTTCGGCACTGGGCCGATTCCAGGCAGCCATGCACCTGCGCCGTTACACCAACCTCAGTTGCTTCAACTCCCTCATCGTAGGCTTCCCCGTGGGGCTCATCATCGAGAACGACAAGGGCGACGCGCAGGGTGCGGCCTTGAATGGCGACATCAGCGTCCGGAACGTGTGGATGGCGAACACGGACTTGGTGGGCAGCGACAAGAATTCGAGCTGGAGCGTGGGCGAAAAGGCTTTTTCAAAGACTTTCTTTGAGACGCAATCCGGCAATCGGGTCGTCGAAACCTCGGATCTGGGGCTGAAAGAGGGAACTGTGCTGAAAGTGGCCTGCATACCCACTGCATCGGCCGTGCTGAATGCCGCTTCGTTCACCGATGCGAAGTTGAGCGGCGGATTCGTGTCCACCGCCTATATCGGTGCTTTCGGCAGCGACGACAGCTGGCTCGGGGGCTGGACCAACTTCGACCCGAACGGAACGGATTATTGATTCATGAAACAACAAGGATGATCGGTTGGCAAAGTGGGGAGGAACGTGCGGATGTAACTTCGGTTCATCCGTCGGGTACTCTCCGCTTTGTGTCATTCCGTCAATCTTTTTTAGTCCTCGGTTGTCCGTTTGTTTTACTGTTTCGGCATTGCCGGCTTCCTTCGTCTTTTTCTTGAAGTAAAAAATGCAGACTCTCTTTTCGACTCCTTCAAATTCGTTTTTCTACAAAAAAGGCGTCGTTTTTGCAAAAAC
>JBHAEN010000241.1:0-5283 GCA_041855645.1 Bacteroides sp.
AAACGAACTGATTCTTACATCGATGCTCATTATAAATAGTGAGTGACACCTTTAAATATACCTGATAAAGGGGATTGTGCAGACGAATAATCCCCCGTACCTTTGCCATATCAGAATTGAATTAATTAGTCATAATTTTATTACGTAGCCACATTTAAGTAAATGTACAAAATCCCGTCGAAGTGATTCGCCGGGATTTTGTTTGTTATCTCCCTCACTCCCTTGCTCATGCCAAAGAATTGATATACTTTTGCCTGCGGAAAGCAGCCGGTCGGTCTGTCGCGTGCGTCAATGACGCAGGAGGAAAGTCCGGGCAACACAGAGCATCCCACTTCCTAACAGGAAGGTGTCCGCAAGGGCAGAGTCGCGTAGAAGAAAATAACCGCCCCGTCCGTCGAAGACGGGGTAAGGGTGAGAAGGTGAGGCAAGAGCTCACCGGCGGCATGGTGACATGTCCGGCCGTACGTCTTGGGAGTTGCAAGGCCATGTAAACCGGCGCAATGAGAGTTGCTCGCTCCATGCCGGAGGGTAGACCGCTAAAGCGGCATGGCGACATGTCGCTCAGATAAATGACAGACGCCCGATGTTGCGTGTGGGGACATGTTTTCACGACACAACCGAAGGTACAGAACCCGGCTTACAGACCGACTGCTTTCCTTTTTTCATGTTTGTAATCCACACACTGCGAATCGATGAAAAAGATCAATGACATCTGGAAATTCCTGACATACGACATCTGGCGTATTACCGAGGAAGAGGTTACCAAGACGACATTCGCCGTTTATAACATCATCAAGACCGTTTATTTGTGCATCTCGCGTTTTACGAACGACCGCCTTTCCAACAAAGCGGCCGCACTGACGTACAGCACGCTGCTGGCCATCGTTCCCATGCTGGCCATCATCTTCGCCGTGGCTCGCGGATTTGGCTTCGACAGCGTGGTCGAGGAACAGGTGCGCAGCGCGTTCGGAGCCAATGCCGAGGCCACGGAAGCCATACTGTCGTTCGTCGACTCTTACCTGTCACAAACCAAAAACGGCGTATTCATCGGAGTCGGGTTGATCATGTTGTTGTGGACGGTCATCAATCTTGTGGGCAACATTGAGGTTACATTCAATCGCATTTGGGGAGTACAGAAAGAGCGTTCGGTCTATCGGAAAATCACCGACTACTTTTCAATGTTCCTGCTCATGCCCATCCTCATTGTCCTTTCGGGCGGATTGTCCATATTCGTAACCACCATGCTCAAAGAAATGGAAGGCTTCGTCTTGCTGACCCCGATACTCAAGTTTCTCATCCGCCTGATTCCGTTCGTGCTGACGTGGTTCATGTTCACGGGCTTGTACATCTTCATGCCCAACACAAAAGTGAAGTTCAAACACGCCTTCATCTCCGGCATATTGGCCGGAACGGCCTATCAGTTCTTCCAGTATCTGTACATCAGCAGCCAGATGGGAGTGTCGAAGTACAATGCCATTTACGGAAGTTTCGCCGCACTTCCCCTGTTCCTGTTGTGGTTGCAGGTGTCGTGGACGATATGCCTGTTCGGCATGGAGCTGACTTTTGCGGGACAGAACATCAACAACTTTAGCTTCGATAAGGATACGCGCGACATCAGCCGGCGTTATCGCGACTTCATCGCCATTCTCATCATGTCGCGCATAGCCAAGCGATTCGAAGAAAACAAGCCGCCCTACACGGCTCCGGCATTGTCCGAAGAATATAAGATTCCCATTCGTCTGGTGCATCAGACGCTCGATCGTTTGCAGCGGATCGAACTGGTGCACGAGGTGGTGACCGATCATAAGAGTGAAGAAATCGGTTATCAGACATCAATGGACATCAACCGCCTGAATGTGGCGATATTGCTCGACAGGCTCGATACGGTGGGATCGGAAGATTTTAAGATTGATCGGGACGACCGGTTCAGCGATGAATGGAAAATACTGACCGCCTCACGTGAAGAATATTACAAGAAGGCGAGCAACGTGTTGCTGAAAGATTTGTAAAGGGGCGGCCGGTCAAGGGATGACGCAGCCGCCCGCATTGGTTGGTGCACGGGATTAGTCCGGCAGTTTGTCTATGGCGGCGAGAGTCTTCTCGATGTCCTCGTCGGAGAGGGAATAGTTGATCAGATCGCCCGCAAGATATTTATCGTAGGAAGTCATGTCCATCAGGCCGTGTCCCGAGAGGTTGAACAGAATAACCCGTTCTTCTCCGGTTTCTTTACACTCGCGTGCTTCGCGAATGGCAGCGGCTATGGCGTGACACGATTCGGGAGCCGGGATGATACCTTCGGCACGTGCGAACAGGCAACCGGCCTCGAAAGTTTCCAGTTGAGGCAGGTCGATGGCTTCGATCAGCCCGTCTTTGAGCAACTGCGAAACGATGGTTCCGGCACCGTGATAGCGCAGTCCGCCTGCATGAATGTGGGCAGGCGAGAAATTGTGTCCCAAAGTGTACATGGGCAATAGCGGTGTGTATCCGGCTTCATCGCCAAAGTCGTAGCGAAACCTTCCTCGCGTGAGTTTGGGGCACGATGCCGGTTCGGCTGCCACGAAGCGTGTGCGAGCCCCCGAAAGCAGACGATGACGCAGGAAAGGGAAAGAGATGCCGCCGAAGTTGGATCCTCCGCCAAAACATCCGATGACGACGTCGGGCTGTTCGCCGGCCATTTCCATCTGCCGTTCGGCCTCAAGACCGATGATGGTCTGATGCAGCGTGACGTGACTGAGTACGGAACCCAACGTATATTTGCAGTTGGGTGTGGTACGCGCCAGTTCGATGGCTTCCGAAATGGCTGTACCCAGCGACCCTTGGTAGTTGGGATGAGCGGTCAGTATATCTTTTCCGGCCCGGGTGGACATGGATGGCGAGGGAGTGACTTGTGCACCGAAAGTTTGCATGACGCTGCGACGATAAGGCTTCTGTTCGTAGCTCACCTTTACCTGATAGACGGCTGCCTCAAGACCGAAGACACGGGCGGCATAAGCAAGGGCCGTTCCCCATTGTCCCGCTCCGGTTTCGGTGGTGACGTGCGTAATGCCTTCTTGCTTGCAATAGTAGGCTTGCGCCAGCGCCGAGTTGAGTTTGTGCGATCCCACGGGGCTTACACTTTCGTTTTTGAAATAAATGTGAGCCGGTGTGCCGAGGGCTTCTTCCAGACCGTAAGCGCGCACAAGGGGCGTGCTGCGATAGTACTTATACATTTCGCGCACGGGTTCGGGGATTTCGATCCACGCATCCGTTTGGTTAAGTTCCTGATGGCAAAGTTCGCGTGCAAAGACAGGATAGAGGTCTTCGGCCGAAAGCGGTTGTCGCGTGGCCGGATGCAAAGGGGGCATCGGTTTGCAGATCATATCGGCCTGTATGTTATACCAATAGCGGGGGATGTCTGCCTCGTCGAGCAGGTATCTCTTTCTTCTTTCTTTCATCTTTGTTTATTTATTTGTGGTTATCTCTCCGTGTATGGTGTGTTTCGGCCGATTTGTCGGAAACGGTATCCTTTTTTCTCCGAAATTCGGGGGACGAAGATAGGGCTTTTTTAATCCCCCTCCTACTTTTCGCGCCTGTTTTCTTCCCACACGAAGAAAACAGGCGCGAAGTTTATCCGAATCGGAATGAGAAGTTAATCAAGGCGGCTGTTTAGCATCCCTTGTGCGTCATGATGTCGAGCACCACGCGATCGGTTTCGTTCATGGCCTGCGATCCGATTCGAGTGAGGTTACGGATGCAACGGTCGACGTCTTCGTCCACAATGCCTTCGACGGCAGTCACATAGCGGTTCTCCATGGCCATCATGGCTGAAAGCACCGCGGTCGATACGCCTGTGGTCACTTTCATGGCGCAACTCGGTTTGGCTCCGTCGCAAATCATTCCCGTGAGGTTGGCAATCATATTCTTCACGGCATGAGCCACTTGTTCATACTTTCCTCCCATCAGCAGGGTAATGCCGCAGCTCGATCCGGTGGCTGCCACCACGCATCCACACAAGGCGGACAGGCGTCCCAAACTCTGTTTGATGTAGATTACCGTCAGATGGCTGAGGGTCAGCGCGCGTATCAGGTCTTCTTCGGAACAATGGTTCTCTTCGGCGTAGATAACCACCGGCAGTGTGGCCGAAATTCCTTGATTTCCGCTGCCTGAGTTGCTCATGACGGGAATCATGGCTCCGGCCATTCGGGCGTCGCAAGCACCCGAAGTGTAAGAGAGGATTCGGCTGAAGACGCTGTTGCCCAAAATGTGTTGTTTTTTCTCGCCTCGCAACATTTTGCCGAGAGCGTGTCCGTAATCGCCGCGAAAAGACTGTTCCGCGGCGGCCTTGTTGAGCCGTGCTGTTTCGAGGATGAAGCGAATATCGTCCAAGGGAGTGTGACAGGCAAAGTCGTAAACCTTTCGCAGAGTCAGGGTCAAAGGTTTTTCTTCGGCTTCTTCACCGACGGTTTTACCCCTGTTGTCGAGAATTACTTCTTTCCCCTTGCTTATGTAAACAAAGTTGGTGTGTCCGCCGGCAATGACGGCCGTGGCCGTTTGTCCGCCGGCTTCGCAAACGACTTCGATATACAGCTTCTCGGTAATGCCTTCGCGCAGGTCGATGCAGACGCGTCGCTCATCGATGAATTGTCTGCCCTGCTCCACGGCTTCGGGCGTACAGTCTTTGAGTACTTCCAGTCGATACTCCGATTTGCCGATCAATGCGCCCAAAGCCACGGCTATGGGCAGGCCTATCATTCCTGTTCCGGGAATGCCCACTCCCATGGCGTTTTTCAAGACATTGGCACTCAGCCATACATTTACTTTTTCCGGGCGGCATCCCAGCGTTTCGGTGGCTTTGGCCACGCAAAGGGATACGGCTACGGGTTCTGTGCAGCCCACTGCGGGAATCACTTCTTGTCGGATCAGATCGATGATCTGTTGTTGTTCGTGCTCGGTCATCATAGATAAGATTTTCTTTTTGTTTTGAATATTTTCGGGCAAATATCAGCATTTTCCGGGAGAGGCGTATCATCTTTCGCGGTGTTTTTTCGCATTGTCCCGAACCGGAATGTCCACCGCGTCCGGATTTCTTCTCAAACCTGTATGGGGTTGGGAGAAGTGCCTCACGAGGATAACCCGAGCTCCATAATCAATCGCTTTCCTCGCATCGGCCACCTTTTTTCACCGAAGCGGCGAAATCTGTTGTCTACATAAATTCATTCGTTTGCCTGCACCCGAACGAAGGTTTCACTGCACCCGCTTTTTCGTTTGGGTGCAGGCAAACGAAAAAGCGGGTGCAGGCCAACG
>JBHAEN010000242.1:0-13155 GCA_041855645.1 Bacteroides sp.
CACATTACCTAAAAGGATGACTTTGTTCACCGACATGCTTCAATATGCTTTAATGCGATATACTATTCGGAGGCCAAAAGTAAACAGAATAACCGTAGTAAGCAAGAGGCCGTTCTACTTTTCTTCTTCGTTCGGGTTGCGATATTCGAGGAAAGATTGCAAAAGACGAGGTACGGCATAGTCGCCCACCTCATCCTGACGCACCTTGAGAAAGGATGTTCCAAAGGGTTCCTCTTCGGAAATGATCAGTTCGTAGAAATCGGCTCTGATAATGCGATGAGACAACACATGTTTCACTCCTTCACGAATAAGCCTGAGTTCGGCTACGGCCGTCGGAGCAAGCCATGAGCGATAGAGAGGATGAGCCATCAGCCCTGCCGTGTCGAGATGAGCATCCGTTTCGATGAGAGGGAATTCGTAGAGGTTGCGCCAGATGCCCGCGACACGTTTATTGAGATAAGTATGGCTTCCCGCTTTCACATAGATGTAGGTGAAGTAACGTTCTTCCGTTTTTGTGCGATGCTGCTTCACCGGCAACCGGTCCACCTTTCCTTCGGCAAGTGCCGCACAGCCATCAGAGAGCGGACATTGCGAACAGCGGGGAGAACGGGGCGTACAGACCAAAGCCCCGAAGTCCATCATGGCTTGGTTATGAAGTGAGGGGCGAAGACGATCCAGCACTTCATCGGCCAGAGAGAAAAAGAACTTACGCCCCTCGGTCGAGTCAATGGGTGTTTCTACACCAAAATATCGAGCCAATACGCGATACACATTGCCGTCGACCACAGCATGAGGCATGCCGTAAGCAATGGAACAGATGGCCGCCGCCGTGTAGTCGCCCACACCTCTAAGCGCGCGAACGCCTTCGTAAGTATCGGGAAAACGTCCGTTCATACTCTTTGCGGCGGCATGAAGGTTACGGGCACGGGTATAATAGCCCAAGCCTTGCCAATGTTTCATCACCTCATCTTCAGAGGCAGAGGCCAAGGTGGCAATGTCCGGGAAGCGACGCATGAAGCGCACGAAGTAGTCGTAACCTTGGGCTACACGGGTCTGCTGAAGAATGATTTCCGATATCCATATGGCATACGGGTCGGTCAGTTCTCTCCAAGGCAGTGTCCGCCCGTTTTCTTTATACCATATTATAATAGTGTCGCTAAAGTGGCGCATGGTGTTTGTTGATCAACGGATGCAAAGGTAGAGTTTTTTAGTGATTAGTCGACCGGAGGCCGGCGATTAGTCGCTTCGGAAAAGAAAATCGCCCATTTCCATTCAAGGCTCAACAGTCTTACCCGCATCCCCTACTCTTTCCCGTTGCATACCATTATTCTTTTCGCCGAATCGGACAAGCTCCGTATTCGCACATTTTTATTCGTTGGTCTGTGGTTTCCTTTTCGTTGGTCTGCACCCCAACGAAAGAGAGCCTGCACTCCAACGAAAAAAAGGATGCAGACCAACGAATAAAAATAAGCGCAAAAAGCAAGTAATGTGTTAATTAGCGATGAGTGGAGAACTTAATTAAAGAGATTAAGGATTGCATTAACACCCCCTTTTACAGGGCATAGGGGATTAGAATTTGTGTGTTTTAACCTTTTTTTTGTTGTAAAAAAAAATATCTACTGTATATATTTGCACTATATGACCTTAAAAAATCTTTTCACGAAAAGAGTGTAATGAATACTGCGTCTACTACCATTAAAATTTTGATTTTATGCGATACTTTATTTATTTTCTATTCTATTTTATGGCATTAGTATTAGTGATGCCAATTAAACTAATCAATCCGGATGCAATCAATCCAATGTATCTCTTGCTTCCAATCAGCTTCTTGTTATTTTTCTTTTTAACGCTTTTCTTGTGCAGGAAAGAAGGAGAAAGAGGAGCTATTGGGAAAATATCAGCTGTAGGAATCGCCGGTGTTATATTGCCTCAGTTATACATCCGTATTACTGATTTTGAGGGAAGTTTATTCTCTCTTCCTGAACCCATTACCCAAATTATGGCCATAATAACAGGAACCATTGTTGCTCGTTATTGGATATTAAAATCACAAGAAAATATAGCCATATAAAACCGGAATCTTCATTTGAAGTCAGATCCCAAAATAATCTGAAGTTTGAAGTTAAGTCTCATTATCCGGTAGATGATGATGAGTGATGAGTTCTGTGCGGTTCTTATGCTAATCACACTAACCACTCATCCCTAATCGCTAACCGATCATCGTCCGCATATCGTGCGGAAATCACAGTAAGAACAAAGTTTGACATCTTCGCTCTGTGTGAAGAGCTCTTGCGGCGAGAATATCTCTTCGAGGAGGTGCAACAGATGTTCACCGAATTCTTCTGCATGGAGTGAGAAATCGGTAACTGGGACTTTGGGTTGACGCGCCTCTCCCATTTCAATAATGGGCGAATAGGATTCCGATGCCGCACGATGTATGTAGAGCAACGCCGGCGCCACCTTGCGCTCCTGTTTCTTACTCAGGATGTAAGCATAGAGAAAGGCCTGAAAGACATAACCCGGACGTCCGGCCGAAGGAGTGAACAGTTGCCCGATGTCCGTAACCGTGCGGGGCGTTCCTCCAGTTTTATAGTCGACGATGCGCAGGGTATCTCCTTTGGCGTCTATCCTGTCTATCGTTCCTCCTATGCGAATGCGGGTTTTTCCCCGCTCGGTATCAATGACAAGGCTATCCTCCACCCGCTGTTCCGTTCCCACCATCTCGAAAGGGGCATAAGAAAGATCGTTTCGCAGCAGTTGCCTCAGATAGGCAGCGATAACCTTCGAGTGAATGAGTTGCACACCATTATATTCGGGACGCTCCTCTCCCGCCTTCATTTTGAAGAACTCTTTGGAAAAAGCCCTGTCGACAATGGCTTGCACCCTTACTTCATCTGCCAGCATCCGTTCGATGTCTTCACGACGTACCGTTTTGCCATGTGCCGTCAGCTCTTGATAGGCCCATTGCGCGGAAAGGTGAAACAGCGTGCCGAAAAGTGAAGAATCGATGCCGGGACTCACTTCGTCGGGAATACGCAGTCCGACCACATAACGATAGTAGAATCGCATCCGACAATCCAAGTAAGCGTTGAGTGCCGAAGGAGACAAAGGCCAACTTGCGGAGGATGAGGAGTCGAATGCTGCATGTAACCGCTCCATGACCTCCGGTGTCTTCGTTATCCGCAACTCACGCACCGCACGGGGCGACTGGCCTGCTTCAAGATATTCGCGACGTACGGGATGGTTACCTTCAACGAGCCACTGCAAAAGGAAGCGCGACGGTTCCCCCCGGTTAAGTCCTCCTTGCGACGTGTTGTAAATCAGCGTAATATCACGGGCACGTTGTATGAGGCGATAGAAGTAGTAGGCATACACGGCATTCTTATGTTCGAGAGTTGTCATGCCGAAGGCTTTCCGCAGATTGTAGGGAACAAACGATGCGTCATTCCCCGACTTGGGTAATTGGCCTTCGTTTAGCGAAAGCATGACCAGATGAGTGAAATCCAGATTACGTGTTTCCAGCACTCCCATGATTTGCAACCCGATGGCAGGTTCGCCATGGAAGGGGACTCGTGCCGCCGCAAGCAGCTTGCCCGCAAGACGCCGGAAAGTATGTAAATTCACGTCGAGCACCCCGATTTCCATAAGGCTGTACAGACGATTGAGTGAAGTAAAGCTGCCGAATAATGCCTCTCGACAGAGCTGATCGAAGATATAGTCTCCGGAGTTTCCTTCTCTGTGGAGGACGGACAGGCGACGCAACAACTCCATAAGATAGGCGCAAAGTTCCCGTACGCTGTTGCACGGGGTGAACAGTGCGGACAGAAATTCGTCGCCCTGCAATTCGGAGGGTAAAGGATAAAAGCGATTCTTCCGGGTTAGTTCCCGCTCCAATGTTTCGGCCAAAGCAGACAAACGCCGTGTGTAAGGATGCTTCAAAAGTGTCGACACGGCTTCATGGGTAAAGCGTCCCGTCTCCTTACGGTAGCCTTCGCTTTGCAAGGATAAGGCTGCGGAAATGAAACCATACACCGGGGTTTGCGTCAAGGGGAAACCCATTGTTATGTTGACATGTTCCACCGCTTCGGGTAACGAATGCAGCACGGGAAGGAGAAGAGTTTCGTTGCATAACACCACCGCACACTCCTTATCCACAGGAGCGTCTTTTATTATTCCGTTAATCCAATCGGGAAGATAACGCGCCTGCGCATTTTCCGTCGCGGCTGCGAGATAGCGGATGTTTTTCGGTTCGTTCAGCCGGTCGAAGCACTCTTCGGGCAATTCGTTGGGAAACATCTCAAGGTTTCGCCTGATAAACTCTCCTGCTTCATGATTGGGAATTTTACGGGTGTAGAAGACGTCATAATCCCAATAAAACATGGCCTTTCCTGCTTTTTGGAGAGTTTGGAAGAAACGGGTTTCAACTCCGTTCAGAACGTTGAAACCCACGAAGACGTATGTATCGTACTTCAGGGACTCGACATCGAGGGTTTCCATCACTTCCCGATACAGCATGCCTTCATAAGCAATGCCTTTGGCAAGGAGACTGTCACGGTATCGGTTATACACCTCGCCCAGTTTGTCCCAAAGAGAAATAAAACGTTCTTTCAGCTCCGTACGCCCGTCGACGGAGAAGTGGCTGAAAAAAGCCTTGATGGCTTCTTCCTGTTCAGGCGACAGAAAGTCGTAGCCGGGCATGATGTTCTTGAGGTCTTGCAGGTTGGCGAAGAGCTTTCCCGCATCGACAAGATTTTTGTCTATGTCGTCGAAGTCGCCGATAAGCAGTTCGCCCCAAAAATAGAAGTCGTCTAACGTTTCGGAGCTTTGAGTCACTTCACGAAAAACGTTATACAGTTCGCATACCAAACGGATGGTATCACCGGCTTGCAGAGTCGACAGCTTTCGGAACAAATCGCTTATGCTCAGGGCTGCCGGCGACCAAAGAGGTTTGTCCGACTCCGCCGCCAAATACTCGTTGAAGAACAGATGAGCCCTCTTATTGGGAAAGACGAGCAACGTACGAGAGAGGTCATTACCCTTTTTGAGGTAAAGGTCGCGGGCAACAAGTTGGAGGAAGGTTTGCATAACGGCTAAAACTTTAATCGGGCTTGAATGTAACGGATATGAGATTATTTTTTCGCGGCATGGGCAATGTGTTTGTCCGGTTTTCACCTCACGGAAAGCGTACTTCCTCTATCAAGGATTCGTCTACGTACCACAGGTATCCCGTGATGCGGGTATAGCCCATGCGGGCAAGCAGATCCATGTATTCACTCACCTGCTTGGCGTAGGATGCCCGGGGTTTTCCGAACTTGAAGTCGACCACAACGACCTGCCCGTCTTTCATCATCACACGGTCGGGACGCCGGGTTTGCGTTGTTCCGTTCTCCACGTATATTATTTCGCATTCGCTGAAAAGAGTCCATTGTCCTGAATACCAATCGCTCACTTGAGGCATGGAAAAAGCCTTGCGCACCGATTCCCGCGCTTCCGCCTCAGCTTCCCGCGTCCCGATGACTCCTTCAAACACCAACCGGTCAATGGACCGATCGATATCCGCTTCTGTTTCTATCTCGGAAAATAAGGTATGCAGCATGCGCCCGCGATGAATGAAGCGGCTGTCCGAATCGCCCTCTTCAATGCCTTGAATGAAGTCGGCAGAACGATTGGACTGACGGAATTCCACTTCGGACTTCAACGACTCCATGCGAACGGGACGTTTTTCCGGTTTGCGAAGCAGGATGTTGGCCGTCGTTTGCCGTTCTTCTTCCACCGACGGACAGAGCATGCCCGACTCGTAACCGCCCTCGTCCGAATCGGGAGACTCATTGTCGGGTAATGTGGGAAGAACATGCGACAGCAACTCGGACACGGTTCCTCGCTGTTCTTTCTTTGCCCAGACAAACAGATTTTTTCCCGCACGGGTAAAGGCTACGTAGAGCAGATTGAGGTTATCGACCCACAGTTGCAAACGTTCGTTCAGGTAGTCACTCTTGTAGATGGACTCGGCCATCGTCGTCGAGTAGTTGATGGGGAGAATATCTAATGCGTTAAAAGGTTCTTCTTTCGGTGCGCACCACACCAGCTGATTGTTTGTTTCGTTCTCAAGTTTCCAATCGCAGAAGGGTATAAGCACGGTGTGAAACTCCAGTCCTTTCGACTTGTGGATGGAGAAAATACGTATGCCATCCGTTTCGCCGCTCGGTATGGTCTTTCCGCATAAGGTTTCGTCCCAATGACGAAGAAAACCGTCGGGATCGGACGAGTGATTTTGCAAGTATTCCGTCACCGCGTCGAAAAAGGCGAAGAGATAAGCCTCTTGTTTTTCAATGCGGCTCAGCTCGAAAAGGATGAACAACTCTTCCAGCAGTTCATAAAGCGGCATCAGCCTCAATTCTTCCATGCGACTGACGAAAGAAGAGGGCAAACGGTGGTGAGGAAAGAGCAACAGTTCGTTCCAGTCTTTCTGCTGCCCCATCACTTCGTTGCAATAATTTACGATCAGGCGTGCGCGAACAATCTCGTTGTCAGGTTCGGACAGGTGGCGCAACGCATCGACCAACAGGCAAACGGCCGGTGAGGCGTCGAGACGGAAGGCTTCGTCGGAAACGATCTTGCAATGGAGTTCTTTGTCGAAATAATCGGCAATGCGGGGAATGTTCTTGTTCTTGCGCACCAGAATGGCCATATCGTTCAGGCGTACTCCCGACTCCCTGAGCCGGACGACTTCGGCACCGAGACGTTCCAGGGTTTCTTCCGTATAGTCTCGCTCTTCATTGCCTTCGACGAAGGACACCTTCACGTATCCCTTGTCCACGGAGCGCGGCGAGGCTTGTTCCACATCCGAATAGGCTTTGCGCAACTCCACGCAGTCGCTGCCCGTTTGCTCGCGATAGACCGCGTTCAGGTAAGCCGAAGAGGCGGTAAAGACGCGGTTGTTGAACCGAATGATGTTCGTTTCGCTGCGCCGGTTGGTGGAAAGCGTCCTCACTTCCACACCAAATCGATCGATGCGCGTGTCCAAGCCGTTGAGAATGCCCCAGTCTCCGTTTCGCCATCGGTATATGGATTGTTTCACATCGCCTACGATGAGGCTGTCGGCTCCTTGAGAAAGGCCTTCGAGAAGGAGTACCCTGAAGTTTCCCCACTGCATTCGGCTGGTATCTTGGAACTCGTCGATCATGACATGACGGATGTTTGCCCCGATTTTCTCGAACACGAACGAGGAATCGCTTTCCTTTAGCAGACGATGGAGCAAGGCGTTCGTGTCGGACAACAGGAATCGATTGTTCTCGTGGTTGAGCCGGCGAACTTCGCTGTCGATATGGGAAAGAAGATGCAATTTGTTCAGATGTTGCAAAGAGAGCCGGCAACTGTTCAGAATGAGGTTGTTTTTGCCTCGAAGCTCTTCGGCCTCGCGCAGCAGGGGGATCAATGTCGACTCGGCCAACGCTACAATCTCCGCACTGTTCGGTTTTCCTTTTGCCACCCATTCGGCCGATGATTCCAGACATTTCTCGACGGTTTTTCCCCGGATGTCGTTGCCCAGTTCTCCTTTTTGCAACTTCCGAAAATAGCTGCCTATCCCCTTAGAACCTCCTTTCAGCTCATCGGGCGAAAGTCCGTGACCGGCCAATGTCCGTTCAAAACGATCGGCCAAAGCCGCCATCTCGTTCATCACTTCGCGTTCCAGTTGCCTCAACTGCCGGCTGTAGTTCCGCACCGCCTCCGGCTGCTCGAGCCGCCTGCGCAGTTCCTCTCCTTTTTCGATGTATCCTTCATCAAAGATATTGCGCCCGAACATTTTCACCTCGTCGGCAATGTGCCAACGTTTGTCGTCGGCTATGCGTTCTTCGATGTAATTGAGTATCCAAGCCAAGACGGGCGAAGAGGGAGTGAGCTTTTCGATCATGCTGTCCACGGCATCACTTAACACCTCGGCATTATTCAGTTCGATGTTCAGGTTCGGAGTAAGTTCCAATTCGCGTGCCAGATTGCGCATGACAGATTGGAAAAAAGAGTCGATGGTCTCCACACGAAATCCGCTGTAATCGTGCAACATGTGATTCAAGGCCTTTCCCGCAGCCTCACGGATGTCACGAATCGGTCTTCCCGTTTCTTCGACGAGACGCTGTAAATAGGCTTCCGAATCTTTGTCGGACGTGTGGATGCCGTATAGCTGACTGAGAATGCGTTCCTTCATCTCGGCCGTGGCCTTATTGGTGAACGTCACGGCCAATATCTGCCGATAGGCCCGCGGATTAAAAATCAGCAGTTTGATATACTCCACGGCCAGGGTAAACGTCTTTCCCGAACCGGCGGAGGCTTTATAGACAAGTAGTTTGCTCATGTGATTGTCGGACAATGAAGCGTAGGTTTCGCCCGAACAAATATAGAAGAAAAAAACGAACCGCGCGCAAGACGAAGTCGCAAAACGGCTCGAACAATCGAAAGTCATCGGCGGGTCTGGACACAAGCGCAGAAAAAGGCATGCCGAGCCGCAAACCGAACAAGGCTTCGGAACAGACATCCGACGATTATTAAAAAGCCTTAATTCCTTCTTCTACTCCACACATAATCCTTACATTCGTGCCTGAACTTCGACCCCAAAACAACGAATCTCGCCATCATGGAATCGACAAGCAATGCCTCCCGAGTCAAAAAATACGCAACAGGTTACGCGCTGAGCGGAGGATTCATCAAAGGTTTCGCCCATCTCGGCGTCATGCAAGCCTTGTTGGAACACAACATCCGCCCCGACATCATTTCGGGCGTGAGTGCCGGAGCGCTGGCAGGCGTGCTCTATGCCGACGGAAACGAACCCTACCAAGTGCTGCAATTTTTCAAAGGACACACGTTTCAAGACCTTACTAAATTCAAAATTTCCAGACGAGGGCTATTCGAATTGAGCGAACTGGTCGAGTTTCTCCGCAGCCATCTCAAAGCGAAACGTTTTGAAGACCTGCAAATACCGATGATTGTCACGGCCACCGATTTCGACCGGGGACAATCGGTGCACTTCCGGCAGGGTTCGCTGCCCGAACGGGTGGCGGCCTCGTGTTGCATGCCCGTGATGTTCGTACCCGTCGAGATAGACGGTACGCATTACGTCGACGGAGGCGTGTTAATGAACTTTCCCGTATCCACTCTCCGCCCCATCTGCGAGAAAGTGGTGGGCATCAACGTCAGCCCCATGATGGCCCAAGAATACAAGATGAACATGATGAGCATCGCCATGCGCTCGTACCACTTCATGTTCCGGGCCAACACCCTGCCCGAACGGGAAAAGTGCGATTTGCTGATAGAGCCTTGCAACCTCTACGGATACAACAATGCGGAACTGGGCAAAGCGGAAGAAATCTTCGAACAAGGGTATCGGACAGCCACTCAAGTCATCGGACAACTAAAGGAAGAAAAAAGAAAAACATGGATATGACACAGAAGATTATCATTTATCAAGTACTTCCTCGACTGTTCGGGAATGACAATGACCAATGTCTGCGCAACGGAGACATTACGACCAACGGATGTGGAAAGTTGGCCGACTTCACCCTCAAGGCTCTTCAAGAAATCAGACGACTCGGCGCCACTCACCTCTGGTACACCGGCATCATAGAACATGCCACGCAGACGGACTACCGCACGTTTGGCATTCGCCCCGACCATCCGGCCATCGTAAAAGGGAAAGCCGGTTCGCCATACGCCATTAAAGACTACTATGACATAGCGCCCGACTTGGCCATCGACGTCGATCAACGAATGAAAGAGTTCGAGAATCTCCTGCGTCGCACCCATCGTTCCGGTCTGAAAGTCATCATCGACTTCGTGCCCAACCACGTAGCCCGGCAATACGACTCCGATGCCCGGCCCGAAGAAATCATCGCCTTAGGAGCCGATGATGACGACACGGTGGACTTCAGCCCGCAAAACAACTTTTACTACATACCCGACACTGAGTTCCAAGGTCAGTTCGACAGGAAAGGAAGTGCCGCCACTCCTTACCGGGAATATCCGGCAAAAGCCACGGGAAATGACCGTTTCGACGCCGCACCGACCATCAACGACTGGTATGAGACGGTTAAACTGAACTACGGCGTAGACTATGTGCACGGAAACGAACACCACTTCTCGCCCACCCCCGACACTTGGAAAAAGATGCTCGACATTCTGCTGTTCTGGACATCGAAAGGCGTCGACGGCTTCCGTTGCGACATGGCCGAAATGGTTCCCGTCGCCTTTTGGGAATGGGTCATTCCGCAAGTCAAGGCCGTCAACCCCGACATCCTGTTTATAGCCGAGGTGTACAACCCCGCCGAATACCGCAACTACCTGCATCAGGGCAAGTTCGACTATCTGTACGATAAAGTGGGACTATACGACACGCTTCGGGCTGTGGCCTGCGGATATGCCTCCGCCACGGCCATCACCTCATGCTGGCAAAGCCTGAACGGAATGGAGAAACAAATGCTCAACTTCCTTGAAAACCACGACGAACAACGCATCGCATCCGAGTTTTTTGCCGCCGATCCCCGCAAAGGAATACCCGCATTCATCGTTTCCGCCTGCATGAATACGAATCCCGTCATGATTTACTTCGGGCAGGAGCTTGGCGAACGGGGCATGGACGCCGAAGGATACAGCGGCCGTGACGGACGCACGACGATATTCGATTACTGGAGTGTGGACACCGTGCGTCGCTGGCGGAACAAAGGCAAATTCGACGGCAAGCGGCTTTCGGACACGGAAAAGGAACTGCGCGAAACTTACCGAAAGATACTGACGCTGTGCCGTGAAGAAGCCGCCATTGCCCAAGGAGGATTCTTCGACCTGATGTATGCCAACTGCGGAGGGTGGCGCTTCAACGAACATCGAAAATACACTTTCCTGCGCAAATACGAAAACGAACTGCTCTTCATCGTCGTCAACTTCGACGGCGATCCCGCCGATGTGGCCGTCAACATTCCGTCGCATGCGTTCGATTGCATGCAAATACCGCAGACGGATTCCTGTCGGGCCACCGACTTACTGACCGGAGCAACCGAAACCATCAGTCTGCTTCCTTACAAAGCCACCGAACTCTCCGTGGGAGGATATGGCGGCAAGATACTGAAAATCAAATTTTGACCGAAAAAAGACGAGGATTGGAACATCCGCTACTACTCGGGGCGGTGTTCTAAATAGTTCCGTTCAACACACGGAGAGCGACACTCAGCAGTGATTCGCTCGTATTGCCATAAGGGAGATAATGGAGATAGTCTGTGGCAAAGTTGACGGAATGCGTGGGCGAAAGCGAAGAAAAGGTTTCATTCTCGCTGTTGTAGACCGTGCAGACCACCGGATTGATTGCCCACAGACGCGTTTCATGAACAAAACGTTCCGTGGCCACATTCTGCCCTTTCGTCGCACCGCCTATCGTTATAAGCTCGGAAACCTTACCCTTCAAGCTGTTCAGCAGCATTTCGGGCGCACCTGCCGTGTCGGTTCCGGTCAGAGCCACGAGCGTTTGCAGATTCAGACGGCTTCCGCTGCCGGCCAGACTGCTGTCGAACGTCAGCGTTTTGTTCTTTGCGGCTTGCTTGTCGCTGTATTCCAAAATGGCCATGGGCTGATCCAGATACGAGGAAGGAACGAGAAGTGTGGCCAGAAGTTGCATGCAGTCGAGGCTTCCGCCTTTATTATTGCGCAAATCGAGAATCACTGCACCGACGCCCGCATCGGCAAATTCCGCCACGAGAGTGCGCAAAGCCGCATTATAGTAATCGGCGTCGGAAGAAGTCCCCGCCGTGAAGTGGTTATACACAAGATAGCCCACCTTGTTGCCATTGGTCAGCGTCAGTATCGACGAATAGCGGATGGGGGAGTCTTCCACGGATTCGGCCGCTCCCAAAGCCACTTCTCCCGTTGCCACCACCCGGTAAACTTCGACTTCGGATGAGGTCTCTTCCACAGGTTCCACCTTTTGGTAGCTCCCCACGGTCAGTGTTCGTGCCGCCGTTCCTTCCAACAGACTCTGGGCATACTTCTGGCTGATGTAGGCCGTGTCGACCTTCATAATCCAGTCGCCACGATTCAATCCGGCCCGTGCCGCCGGCGAACCGGGCACAATGTCGGTGATCAAGGCATTGAAAGCCGTATCGACATCGAGACTGCGCACAAGCGTGTAAGAAAAGCCATAGGCGGGAAGAGGGGCAAGCAAAACCGTATCGACATACGAATAGGAATCTCCCGTGACTTTGACGCTCGACAAGAAAGCCGAGGGCGACAAAAAAGGATTGACATTCTTATAAGCGGGAAGCGAACCGTGCCAAAGGTAATGTTCTTGCATGACGTCGTACATCCACGTGTCCAGTTCCGTTTGTTCGGCATACTCCGCCCAACGGTCTACCCCGCATGAAACAAGCCAGAAAGCCATGACGGACCATAAGAAACAGCGGAATGATTTATGCAACGTAGTCTTCATAATTACCCAAGTATTTGACAGGCAAAAGTAGGAAATAAGTTTGTTTATCTATAATAATTCCGGAGAAAAAGCCTCCGCAGGCCCGGAACAGGCACAGCAGCCGGCAAGATCGTCATGATTTTACGCCGTTCCGGATTTCCGGATCGCATTCGGAGTACATATTTTTCACTTTCGGTTTTGTCCGTATGATTTACCGTCATCCGGGACGGTTTTTCATTCTCTCCGTTCTTTTGAACAAAAAAGATGACAACGCGGTTCACTCTTCCCGATTCTGTTTTTCATCAATTTTGCCGGCGTTTTTGCAAAAACGGTCCCCCCGTTTTTTCTAAAACGAAAAATCGGCCGTTCAAACAAAATAAGTCCGTTTTTTCAACAAAAAAGGCTGCAAACCCCATAGAGTTTGCAGCCTTCATACCAAGTAAAAGGGCTTCCTTCCCGCTTGAATCACGCGGGAATAATCTTATATTTGTTTAATTTTATAACCATAACGAGGATTGTTTTCATCGTAAATATTCGATTTTTGTGCCTGCAAATTTACGTTTTATTTTCGAGAGTTTGCTTGGTTTTGAACTTTCATCCGAAAACGGATGCTGAAACCAAGTCAGAGAGCCGAAGGCACAATGCCAAGACCCGTGTGTCTGATATTTCCGTGTTGCCTTTTATCCCAATCGGGCATAAATGCCATTACAAACGTG
>JBHAEN010000243.1:0-12961 GCA_041855645.1 Bacteroides sp.
ATCGACCACTTTTTTTCACCGAAGCGGCGAAGTATGTTGTCTACATAAATTCATTCGTTTGCCTGCACCCGAACGAAAGTTTCACTGCACGCGCTTTTTCGTTTGGGTGCAGGCAAACGAAAAAGCGCGTGCAGGCCGACGATTGATTTCATTCGGCAAAAGGAAGTAAGCGGCGAATGCGCGGAAGCCGTCGGATTCGCACTTGCCGCGTCTTTATTCCCGCACCGTTGTTGCGGAAAATAACGAGGGGTGAGAATAAAAAAACCGCTTGAACACCTTGGGCGTTCAAGCGGAACTTTTTGTTGTATTCTTTTTCCTCTCTTGTTTCTTCTTCGCCCGGTTTCGAGGTGCATGCGGCACAATCGGTGTGGCGAAGAATCCGGCTTGCTGCTTACGTCCGGCCCGGGGAACGTCTCCTTTCGGAAAGAATCAACCGAGCGGTTTAACGTAAGCGGAAAGCTCTCCAGCAGAGATGTTTTTGGCTATGATAACACCATTTCCATCCAATAAATAGTTAGCAAATCCTCTATTCAACCTATACTGTCTGTACAACGGAGAATTTTCACCTTTGGTTTCCACGAAACGGCTCGGTGTAACTATTTGGTCCTTACGAACGGTTTCTTCAAAGACCGACGAGTATTCGTCGAACGAAACAGAAACCAGTTCTACATTCGGGAAAGCGCGAAGCGCATTGCTTAAACTGACGTTGCGCATGCGGGATTGCGCGTCGTAGCTTGCCCAAAAACTCAATAATACGTAGCGACCTTTTGTATCCTTCAGTCTGAAGGTCGAATCGCCCGACGCGGATTTGACTTGAAAGTCGGGAGCCACGTCTCCCCGGCTCAAACCTCCCGTGGGTTTGTCTTTGCCAATGAAGGCGGTTAAGGAATTAATTAGTAATACAACAAAAATCCATTTTACATATCTCATGCAATCCAGATTTGGTTTATACTATTCGGGGCTGTCGTTCACAACAGCGGTTTCTTCCCGAAACATTATCTCTGTGATGCCGCTTCTTTTCAAAGAAAATCCTCTGAAATTCAACGTCATCGTTTCAGAAACCGGCAGCAAAGGTAAATGTTTTCAGAAGATAAAGCGGAACATGACGCAGGGACAGAAGCGTTTTTTTATGTTATTTAGCAGGGAAGCTCGGATTTTTGCTTACTTTTGTACAGTTAAAAAGTCATTTTTCACCGTAATAATATGCCTTCGTCTACCACTGAGTTGATTCTCATCCGCATAACGGGCGAAGATCGTCCCGGTCTCACGGCTTCCGTAACCGAAATACTGGCCAAGTACGACGCCACCATTCTGGATATCGGTCAGGCCGACATTCACAACACCCTTTCGCTGGGCATCCTCTGTCGAAGCGCGGAAAAGCATTCGGGCTTCATCATGAAGGAGCTTCTGTTCAAGGCATCGGCCCTTGGGGTGAGCGTTCGCTTCGAACCGATCTCGACCGAAGAGTATAGGAATTGGGTGGGTATGCAGGGCAAGAATCGCTACATTCTCACCGTATTGGGCCGAAAGCTCTCGGCTCGTCAGATTGCCGCGGCCACCCGCGTCATTTCCGAACAGGGCATGAACATCGACTCCATCAGGCGTCTGACGGGCCGCGTCCCGATTGAAGAAGAGGAGGAGAAGATGCCGACCCGCGCCTGCATCGAGTTTTCCGTGCGCGGCACACCCAAAGACCACACGGGCATGCAGCGAAAGCTCATGGAGTTGTCGAGTAGCTTGGAAATGGATTTTTCCTTTCAACAAGACAACATGTACCGACGCATGCGCCGGCTCATCTGTTTTGACATGGACTCCACCCTCATCGAGACGGAAGTCATCGACGAACTGGCCATCCGTGCCGGAGTGGGAGCGCAAGTCAAAGCCATCACCGAAAGTGCCATGCGCGGAGAGATCGACTTCACCGAAAGTTTCAAACGGCGTGTGGCTCTGCTCAAAGGGCTGGACGAGTCGGTCATGCAAGACATCGCCGAGAAGCTGCCCATGACCGAAGGTGTGGAACGGTTGATGTATGTTTTGAAAAAATACGGTTACAAAATAGCCATCCTTTCGGGAGGCTTCACCTACTTCGGGCAGTATCTGCAAAAGAAATTCGGTATAGACTATGTGTATGCCAACGAACTGGAGATCGAGAACGGCAAGCTGACGGGACGCCACGTAGGCGACGTGGTCGACGGCAAACGCAAGGCCGAACTGCTGCGCCTCATCGCTCAGGTGGAAAAGGTCGACATTGCTCAAACCATCGCGGTGGGAGACGGAGCCAACGACCTCCCGATGTTGGGCGTGGCCGGTTTGGGTATCGCTTTTCACGCCAAGCCCAAAGTCGTGGCCAACGCCAAGCAGTCCATCAACACCATCGGAATAGACGGCGTGCTTTATTTCCTCGGATTCAAAGACTCGTACTTGAACATGTAAATCAAATACAAATAAAATAAACAATCATCCATGAAGTTTTCCGAGTTAAACCTGAATGATCGCGTCCTCGAAGCCCTCGATGCCATGCGTTTTGAAGAATGCACTCCCATACAGGAACAGGCCATCCCGCTGATTCTGGAGGGAAGAGATCTGATTGCCGTGGCTCAAACCGGGACGGGCAAAACGGCCGCCTTCCTGCTACCTGTGCTGAACAAGTTGTCCGAAGGTAATCATCCGGCCGACGCCATCAACTGTGTCATCATGTCGCCCACTCGCGAACTGGCTCAACAGATCGACCAGCAGATGGAGGCTTTCTCCTACTTCCTCCCGGCATCCGGCGTAGCTGTGTACGGGGGCAACGACGGCGTTCTGTTCGAGCAACAAAAGAGGGGACTCACCCTCGGAGCCGATGTGGTCATCGCCACTCCGGGACGCCTGATCGCTCACCTAAGTCTGGGATACGTCGACCTCTCGCAAGTGTCCTATTTCATTCTGGATGAGGCCGACCGCATGCTCGACATGGGTTTTTACGAAGACATCATGCAAATCGTGAAGTGCCTGCCCAAAGAACGACAGACTATCATGTTCTCGGCCACCATGCCCGTCAAGATACAGCAACTGGCTCAAACGATACTGAGGAATCCCGCTGAAGTGAAACTTGCCGTCTCAAAACCCGCCGAGAAAATCATACAAGCAGCCTATATTTGTCACGAGAATCAGAAGCTCGGCATCATCCGCAGTCTCTTCGCCGAGGAAGTGCCCGACCGCGTCATCGTCTTTGCCTCCTCCAAAATCAAAGTGAAAGAAGTTGCCAAAGCCCTGAAAGCAATGAAGCTGAATGTGGGCGAAATGCACTCGGACTTGGAACAGTCGCAACGCGAACAAACCATGCGCGAATTCAAAGTGGGACGCATCAATTTGTTGGTTGCCACGGATATCGTGTCGCGCGGCATCGACATTGACGACATCCGGCTTGTAATCAACTACGACGTGCCGCACGACTGCGAAGATTACGTGCATCGCATCGGACGAACGGCACGAGCCAACAACGACGGGGTGGCCGTCACCTTTGTCAGCGAGAAAGAACAAAGCGGTTTCAGAGCCATCGAGCGTTTCCTCGAAAAAGACATCTACAAGATTCCCCTGCCCAAAGAGCTTGGCGAAGCACCTGAATACAAGCCCGATTCGGGCAACAGGACTCGAAAAAAAGGCGAAAAACGACGCGGAACCGCGCCACGCCGAAACCAACGTTCCAAACCTCCGCGCAAGGGATAAGTTCGTTCCTGAACGAAAGCCTCCGAAGAGAAGAAAACCGTTCGCCGCACAAGAATATAAATGCAAAGTATTGGATATTTCTTTCGCATTTAGTTTCTTTGTGTTCCCGTTTCGCCGTTCACTCACAAATGAAACCAGTCATGAAAAAATTGATTTACCTGATGAGTCTTTCCTCCCTCCTGCTTGTGAGCATAGGCTGTAAAGACAAAAAAGAACGACGCGGCTTGGCGCGGCTAACGCAGATCGACAGCACAGACAGTCGCGGCGTACAACGCATGCAGCCCTCAAGGAGTGATACGAGTTTCGTCTTCAAAGGTCGAAAACACCACTCGCACGTGGAGCGTATGCCCGACGAGTCGTTGCCCACGGTGACCAATACCACGGGCGACACGTATGCCGACAACCAAATCCTCCTGCGTCTCACGTGCGAAGGTGCGACATGGCTCGAGAAACGATTCACCAAGGCCGACTTCGCCTCAGTTGTCGAACCCGAGTTCCTGCAACGCTCCATCCTCGAAGGCCTCGTCTTCGACCGGATCACCCCGCAAGGCATACGCTATGCGGCAAGCGTGTGTTATCCGCGAACCGACCTTTATATTCCTTTCACCCTTATCGTGAGCCCCGACGGACGGATAAGTCTCGACCGGGTGAACGAACTCGAAGATCAAGAACACCACACGTCGGAACAGTAAGCACAAAAGGGCCCGCCATCTTTTATGAACAACATTATCGGTTTTTATTTTATACAATAACACATGAAAAGCAGAATCTTACTCACCGCCGCCTTCTGTGCGGCGGCATTGACCAACGTCCCGGCCTGTACGAACCTTATCGTCGGTAAAAAAGCCTCGGTCGACGGTTCGACCATTGTTTCCTATTCGGCCGACTCGTACGGACTTTTCGGAGAACTCTACCACTATCCGGCGGCCACACATCCGTCAGGAACCATGCTCAAAGTCTACGAATGGGACACAGGCAAATATCTCGGCGAGATTCCTCAGGCCGAACAGACGTATAATGTCGTGGGTAACATCAATGAATTTCAGCTCACCATCGCCGAAACCACCTTCGGCGGACGCAAGGAACTTGCAGACTCCACCGGAATACTGGACTACGGAAGCCTCATCTATATCACCTTGCAACGTGCACGAACGGCACGCGAAGCCATCAAGGTGATGACCGATCTGGTGCGTCAGTATGGTTATTACAGCGGCGGAGAATCGTTCACCATTGCCGATCCGAACGAGATCTGGATCATGGAAATGATCGGAAAAGGCCCCGGAGTGCGAGGTGCAGTGTGGGTGGCCGTGCGTGTGCCCGACGACTGTATCTCGGCGCATGCCAACCAAGCCCGGATTCATCGATTCGACATGGACGACAGCGAAAACTGCCTTTATGCCCCGGACGTCATTTCTTTCGCACGCGAAAAGGGCTACTTCAACGGAGTGAACAAAGACTTCAGCTTCGCCAATGCCTATGCACCGCTCGACTTCGGTGCACGACGCTTCTGCGAAGCACGTGTATGGAGCTATTTCAATCGCTACACCGATCGGGGGAACGAATTTCTTCCCTACATCCAAGGCGAATCCGATGAACCCATGCCCCTCTTCCTGCGACCGAAACAAAAGCTATCGGTACAAGACGTGCAGAACATGATGCGCGACCATTATGAGGGTACGCCGCTGGACATCAGTGCCGACTTTGGAGCCGGAGCCTTTGCGGCACCCTACCGACTCTCACCGCTGACCTTCAAAGTGGATGGTCAGGAATACTTTAACGAACGCCCCATCTCGACTCAACAAACCGGCTTCGTCTTCGTGGCGCAAATGCGTGCCGACAAGCCCGATCCCGTGGGAGGAGTCTTGTGGTTCGGCGTGGACGATGCCAATATGACTGTCTTCTCGCCCGTGTATTGCTGCGCCACTCAAGTGCCCCAATGCTTTACACGTGTGGACGAAGCAGACTATATCAACTTCTCGTGGAATTCCGCTTTTTGGGTGTTCAATTGGGTGTCTAATATGGTCTACCCTCGATACAGCCAGATGATAGGCGACCTGCGTGCCGTGCAAAACCGACTGGAACAACGCTTTGCCGAAGATCAACCCCGAATTGAACAAGAAGCTGAAGGCCTGTTGGAGCAGAACCGCCAACAAGCTGTGGATTTTCTTACGAAATACACCGTGCAAACGGCTACAACCGCTTTCGATGAATGGAATGCACTGGGCCGATTCCTCATTGTGAAATACAATGACGGCGTAGTGAAACGCATGAAAGACGGACGCTTTGAACGCGACAACATCGGTCAGCCTGCTCCCGTCGTCAGGCCCGGATACCCGGAAGAATTCCTGAAAGAATATGTCAGGCAGACGGGCGATCGCTATCGGGTAAAATAATCAATACACATCAAAATATACTCACATGGAACATAAGGAATTAGTGAAACAAGTCACCGCCAAGGCGGAAAAATGGCTCAACCCGGCATACGACGAAGCCACGCGAGCCGAAGTGAAACGCATGATGGAACAAGAAGACAAAACCGAACTGATCGAGGCTTTCTACAAAGATCTCGAATTCGGTACGGGAGGCCTTCGGGGTATCATGGGCATCGGAAGCAACCGAATGAACATCTACACCGTGGGAGCGGCCACGCAGGGACTGTCTAACTACCTGAAGAAGAACTTCGGAAACCTGAAACAACCTGCTGTGGTCGTAGGGCATGACTGCCGAAACAACAGTCGTTTGTTTGCCCAAACCGCCGCCAACATCTTCTCGGCCAACGGCATAAAAGTCTATCTCTTCGACGGCATGCGTCCCACCCCGGAGATTTCTTTCGCCATCCGTCACCTTGGATGCCAGAGCGGTATCGTCATCACCGCTTCGCACAATCCCAAGGAGTATAACGGCTACAAGGCCTACTGGGACGACGGAGCGCAAGTTCTCGCCCCGCACGACAAAGGAATCATCGACGAAGTGGAACGTATCACCGCCGTGACCGACATCCGTTTTGAAGGAGATCCGACGTTGATCGAAATCATCGGCGAGAAGATCGACCGCGAGTTTCTGGAAAAGGTGAAAACCATCTCCATCGACCCCGAAGTAATCCGCCGGCACAAGGACATGACCATCGTATACACCCCTATTCACGGCACGGGTATGACACTCATCCCTCAGGCACTGCGCATGTGGGGCTTTGAAAACGTGCACGTCGTTGAGGCACAGATGGAGCCCAGCGGCGACTTCCCCACCGTGGCATCGCCCAACCCCGAAAACGCCGAGGCTCTATCCATGGCCATCGACTTGGGCAAGAGCATCGATGCCGATTTGGTGATGGCTTCCGACCCCGATGCCGACCGCGTGGGCATAGCTTGTAAGGACGATAAGGGACAATGGGTACTCATCAACGGCAACCAAACGTGCATGATCTACCTTTATTACATCCTCACTCGCTACAAAGAGTTAGGCAAACTGACAGGCAACGAATTCTGTGTGAAGACAATAGTTACAACGGAAGTCATCCGCCAAATCGCCGAGAAAAATGGTATCCGGATGCTTGATTGTTACACGGGATTCAAGTGGATCGCCCGAGAAGTTCGTCTGCGGGAGGGGAAGCAAAAGTACATCGGCGGAGGAGAAGAGAGCTACGGATTCATGCCGCAGGATTTCGTGCGCGACAAAGACGCCGTCGCCTCCTGTTGCCTCATCGCCGAAATAGCCGCATGGGCCAAGGATCAGGGCAAGACTCTCTATGGGCTGTTGCTTGACATCTATGTGGAATACGGCTTCTCGAAAGAGGTTACGGTCAACGTCGTCAAGCCCGGCAAGAGCGGAGCCGAAGAGATTGCGGCCATGATGAGCAACCTGCGAAACACGCCTCCAAAGAGCTTGGGCGGATCGGAAGTAGTAAGAGTAAAAGATTACCAAAGCCTCAAACAGATCGACGTACGAGGTGAGATCACTCCCATCGATATGCCCGAGACGTCGAATGTGCTTCAATACTTTACGGCTGCGGGTGACAAGGTATCCGTACGTCCTTCGGGAACGGAACCTAAGATCAAGTTCTATATGGAAGTCAAGGCCGAAATGAGTTCTCGGGACCAATACCCCGAGGCTGAGGCCGAGGCCATGAGAAAGATTAACCTCATGAGGAAAGAATTGGGAATTTAAGACCTCTGTCTGTTGCCGGATGAACAAAAAAACAAGGGGAATAAGCAAACGAACCGATATTGCGGCTCACGGACTTATCCCCTTGTTTATGTTTTACCCCTTACGAAGCGTATCTAAAAAAACGGTGAAAGTCTTGCACAGTTCGAAAGTTCGCTCTATATTTGCACCGCGTTTCTTCTGAAAGGCGCGTACAACATAGGTAAAAAGGAAGTTTGGGTGAGTGGCTGAAACCACCAGTTTGCTAAACTGACGTACGGGTTACCGTACCGGGGGTTCGAATCCCCCAGCTTCCGCTTTGAAATGAAATCCTCCCGACGATGAAAACTGTCGTCGGGAGGATTTTTCAATTTGTCCCGGCCAACACATAGTTTTAAAAGGTAATATCCTAAGGAATGAGGAATTACTTGATAGTGTTCTAAAAGTGGGTAAATCCCTTTTTAAATTCAGTTTTGTACTTGTCATAAAAATCAGATCTCACAATTTTCTTTGAGTAAACGTCTGTAATCAATGACAGATATCAGCCTCCGCTTCCATTTCATATCCGACATCCAAATTTCTCCCGAACGCATTGTTTCCACAAAGTTCTTGAACTTACGAAACCGATGTCCGGACTGAGTTGTTACGCAATGGGAAAGAAACGGTTTTATAAGATTGAAAAAACTCACAGAAATATAGAGTTATTCTTTTGTTTTTCAAGAAAGTATTACTACATTTGCGCCCGATTTATAGTCATATAATGTCTTATTCAATTAAAGTTTTAACTAATTATTAATGGAAAATCTTAAAAATGTAGCTCCGATTGAAGACTTCAACTGGGATGCTTATGAAAATGGTGAAGCTGTAACCAACATCAGCCAAGAGGCTCTGGAGAAGGCTTATGACGGTACTTTGAACAAGGTTAACGACAACGAAGTGGTTGACGGTACCGTAATCTCAATGAACAAACGCGAAGTCGTTGTAAACATCGGCTACAAATCTGACGGCATCATTCCTTTGAATGAATTCCGTTACAACCCTGACCTGAAAGTAGGCGACACGGTAGAAGTGTACATCGAAAATCAGGAAGACAAAAAAGGACAGCTTGTACTGTCGCACCGCAAAGCCCGTGCCACCCGTTCTTGGGACCGTGTAAACGCCGCTTTGGAAAACGAAGAAATCATCAAGGGTTACATCAAGTGTCGCACAAAAGGCGGTATGATCGTCGACGTATTCGGCATCGAAGCATTCTTGCCGGGTTCACAGATCGACGTGAAGCCTATTCGCGACTACGATGTATTCGTTGGCAAGACAATGGAATTCAAGGTTGTCAAAATCAATCAGGAATTCAAAAACGTGGTTGTTTCTCACAAAGCGCTCATCGAAGCGGAATTGGAACAACAGAAGAAAGAAATCATCGGTAAACTTGAAAAAGGACAAGTTCTCGAAGGAACCGTCAAGAATATCACTTCCTACGGTGTGTTCATCGATTTGGGCGGCGTAGACGGATTGATCCACATCACAGACCTTTCATGGGGACGTGTCAGCGATCCGAAAGAAGTGGTTGAACTGGATCAGAAAATCAATGTGGTTATCCTTGACTTCGACGACGAGAAGAAACGCATCGCTCTCGGTTTGAAACAGCTCACTCCGCATCCTTGGGACGCTTTGGACGCTGAACTGAAGGTAGGCGACAAAGTGAAAGGTAAAGTAGTGGTTATGGCCGACTATGGAGCATTCATCGAAATCGCTCAAGGCGTGGAAGGACTGATTCACGTATCCGAAATGTCTTGGAGCCAGCACTTGCGTTCCGCTCAAGACTTCATGAAAGTGGGCGACGAAGTGGAAGCCGTTATCCTGACACTCGACCGCGAAGAACGCAAGATGTCTTTGGGCATCAAACAACTGAAACAAGATCCATGGGAAACGATCGAAACGAAATATCCGGTAGGTTCGAAGCACACCGCCAAAGTGCGTAACTTCACCAACTTCGGCGTATTCGTGGAAATCGAAGAAGGCGTGGACGGTTTGATCCACATTTCCGACCTTTCTTGGACGAAGAAAGTGAAACATCCTTCTGAATTTACGCAAATCGGCGTCGACATCGAAGTGCAAGTATTGGAAATTGACAAAGACAACCGCCGTCTGAGCCTCGGACACAAACAACTCGAAGAAAATCCTTGGGATGTATTCGAAACCATCTTCACTGTGGGATCCGTACACGAAGGCACAATCATCGAAATGCTGGATAAAGGCGCTGTCGTTGCATTGCCCTACGGCGTGGAAGGCTTTGCCACTCCGAAACACTTGGTGAAAGAAGACGGTTCACAAGCTCAAATGGATGAAAAGTTGGAATTCAAAGTAATTGAGTTCAACAAAGATGCCAAACGCATCATCCTTTCTCACAGCCGTATCTTCGAAGATGCTGGTAAAGCTGAAGAAAGAGCCGAAAAGAAAGCCGCCAAAAAATCGGCAAGAAAAGAAGAATCGACTCCGGTTATTCAGAATCAGGTTGCTTCAACCACACTTGGAGACATCGATGCGCTTGCCGCTTTGAAAGAACAGTTGGAAGGCAAAAAATAATCTTGATGTCCTGAAGTTCCACGACGGGAAAATATCCGGATAGGATTTTCCGAAACAAGGAACATGACACAGAGATTTTCAAAATTCCCCAATAGGCCCGGTATTTTTTTACCGGGCCTTTTTTTATTCTCTCGACATTTCGGAAAAGCAAAGCGTGTCATCGACGAACAATTATTCTTTCCCGATAAATCCATTCGCCGGATAAAAAAACAAAAGAGTTGTTTGGAAAATCAGTAAATTCATTTGACCATCAAATTAAGTCTTTTTTTTCTTTCCTTATTCAACGAAAAGCTATATATTTGCAGTCCAAAAAATTAGCAAGAATAACAATTACAAATATTTTAGAGAAATGACTAAAGCAGATATTGTAAATGAGATTGCGAAGAAGACCGGAATAGACAAGGATTCTGTCCTCAAGACGGTAGAAGCATTCATGGAAAGTGTAAAAGATTCATTGTCTAACGACGAGAATGTATACCTCCGCGGATTCGGAAGTTTTATCGTTAAGAAAAGAGCACAGAAAACAGCTCGCAACATCTCGAAGAATACAACGATCATCATCCCCGAACACAACATTCCGGCTTTCAAACCGGCAAAAACTTTCACCCTTTCGGTAAAGAAATAATTAACGGAGTATTAACCATATAAAACTGAAGCGACATGCCAAGTGGAAAAAAGAAAAAAAGACATAAAATGTCTACACACAAGCGTAAAAAAAGACTAAGAAAGAACAGACATAAAAGCAAAAAATAATTTTGAAGTCTGATCAAACAGAATAAAGAACAAACTTGCAAAGCCTAATTTCTTTCAAGTTTGTTCTTTGTTTAGGCACAAAATGAAATGAACAAAAACGCAAGTAAGATGTTCATTCTCTCGAATGAGGTTCAAAAACCGATTAATAAAGAAAACAACAAGTGACAACAGAATTAGTAGTAGACGTACAGCCTAAAGAAGTGTCCATTGCACTGCTCGAAGACAAGAGTCTCGTGGAACTTCAGAGCGAAGGCCAAAACATATCCTTCGCCGTGGGCAACATGTATTTGGGACGGATCAAGAAATTGATGCCCGGACTGAATGCCTGCTTCGTGGATGTCGGATACGAGAAAGACGCTTTTCTTCATTATTTGGATCTGGGCCCTCAATTTAACTCACTCCAAAAGTTTGTCAAACAAACGTTGAGCGACCGGAAAAAATTGGCCAACATCAGCAAAGCAAGCATACTACCCGATCTTGACAAAGAGGGGACGGTGGCCAATACGCTTAAAGTAGGACAGGAAGTCGTGGTGCAAATCGTCAAAGAACCGATTTCGACCAAAGGGCCGCGACTGACCTCCGAAATCTCTTTTGCCGGACGCTACTTAGTGTTGATTCCTTTCAACGACAAGGTTTCCGTATCACAAAAAATTAAATCAAGCGAAGAACGCGCACGCCTCAAACAATTGCTGATGAGCATCAAACCGAAAAATTTCGGGGTCATCGTACGAACAGTGGCCGAAGGAAAGCGCGTTGCCGAACTCGACGGAGAGCTTAAAGTATTGGTGAAGCATTGGGAAGAAACCATGACAAAGGTGCAAAAAGTAAGCAAATACCCTACGCTGATTTACGAAGAAACCAGCCGTGCGGTGGCCTTGCTGCGTGACCTGTTCAGCCCATCTTTCACGAGCATACATGTCAACAATGAAACGGTGTATAACGAAATCAAAGACTACGTGTCGCTGATCGCCCCCGAACGCGCCGGCATTGTGAAACTGTATAAAGGCAAGATACCCATCTACGATAACTTCGGTATCACCAAGCAAATCAAAGCTTCGTTCGGGAAAGCCGTTTCATACAAGAGCGGAGCCTACCTGATCATCGAACACACGGAAGCGTTGCACGTGGTAGACGTCAACAGCGGAAACCGGACAAAAAATGCCAACGGACAAGAAGGAAATGCCCTCGAGGTCAACTTGGGAGCTGCCGATGAATTGGCGCGGCAACTGCGTCTGAGAGATATGGGAGGCATTATCGTGGTCGATTTCATCGACATGGCCGAACCCGGGAACCGACAGAAACTGTACGAACGCATGTGTGCCAACATGCAAAAGGACAGAGCCCGCCACAACATTCTTCCGCTCAGCAAATTCGGACTGATGCAGATCACGCGTCAGCGTGTACGTCCGGCCATGGACGTGGATACGAGCGAAGTTTGCCCCACTTGTTTCGGCAAAGGAAGCATCAAATCGTCCATTCATTTTACGGACACTTTGGAGAGTAAAATTGATTACCTGGTCAACAAATTGAAGGTTAAGCATTTCTCGCTACACCTCCACCCTTATGTAGCCGCCTACATCAATCAGGGATTCATTTCCCTGAAACGACAATGGCAGTTGAAATATGGTTTCGGATTCAAAATCATTCCCAGTCAGAAGCTCGCTTTCCTGCAATACATATTCTATGACCGGCAGGGAGAGGAGATTGATATGACCGAGAAAGTCGAAATCATATATAATCCCAAATAAAGGTAGCCCGACAATTATATGTCGGGCTA
>JBHAEN010000244.1:0-5659 GCA_041855645.1 Bacteroides sp.
TCCCCGTCAATTTATTCTTTTGCCCGGCAATGCCCGTAAGCGGTACAAGGCTTTGCTGGCCCGTCAGGCCGAATTTGTCAAGGCTTCCGAAGAATCTCCTTACAATCGTTATATCGATGGTCCCAACAAGAAACTGGGGATTGTGGCCTGCGGTATCGGCTATAATTACCTGATGGAAAACTATCCGGAAGGATGCGAATATCCGGTGCTGAAAATCGGGCAATATCCGCTGCCCAAGAAGCTACTGTCGCAGCTGGTCGAAGCCTGCGATGAAATCTTGGTTTTGGAAGATGGACAACCTTTCGTGGAAAAACAACTGAAAGGCTATCTGGGCATCGGAATCAAAGTCAGGGGACGTTTGGACGGAACACTCTCTTACGACGGAGAACTGACTCCGGATTCCGTGGCACGTGCCGTCGGAAAATCGTGTGAAGCGGCGTTCAGCGTACCCTCTGTCGTGGAGATGCGTCCACCCGCGCTCTGTCAGGGATGCGGGCATCGCGACATGTACACCACGTTGACCGAAGTGTTGCGCGAAGAATATCCCGGATACAAGGTTTTCAGCGACATCGGGTGTTACACGTTGGGTTCGAATGCTCCCTTTAATGCCATCGACTCCTGCGTCGATATGGGAGCTTCCATTACGATGGCAAAAGGAGCGGCCGACGGCGGATTGCACCCCTCGGTGGCCGTCATCGGCGATTCGACCTTTACGCACTCAGGCATTACGGGTTTGATCGATTGTGTCAATGGAAACGCCAATGTGACCGTGGTGATTTCCGACAACGAAACCACTGCCATGACAGGAGGACAAGATTCTGCCGGAACGGGACGCATAGAAGCCATTTGCGCCGGGGTGGGTGTAGACCCCGCTCACATCCGTACCGTAGTTCCCCTGAAAAAGAATCATGAAGAGATGAAACGCGTCATTCGCGAAGAAATTGAGTATAGGGGAGTTTCTGTGATTATACCTCGAAGAGAATGCATTCAGACATTGGCACGTAAAAGAAAAAAATAAAACAATGAAAAAAGACATTATACTGGCAGGGGTAGGCGGACAAGGCATCCTATCCATTGCCACCGTTATCGGGAAAGCAGCCTTGAAAGAAGGCCTGTACATGAAGCAGGCCGAAGTGCACGGAATGAGTCAGCGCGGCGGAGATGTGCAGTCGAATCTGCGCATCAGCGATCGGCCCATTGCTTCCGACCTGATTCCCATCGGGAAATGCGACCTGATCATATCGTTGGAGCCTATGGAGGGGCTGCGTTATCTGCCCTATCTGAGTCCCGAAGGTTGGTTGGTGACGAACAGCACGCCTTTTATCAACATCCCCAACTATCCTTCCGAAGAGGTACTTATGGCCGAAATCGATAAGTTGCCGCATAAAATCGTGCTCGATGTGGACGGCGTGGCCAAGGAAGCCGGGAGCGCGCGCGTGGCGAATATCGTACTCTTGGGAGCTACGGTTCCGTTCCTCGGCATTGATTATGAATTGGTGAGAGAGAGCATTCAGGACATCTTCATCCGTAAGGGCGAGGAGGTTGTCGAAATGAACCTGAAAGCTCTTGCCGCAGGTAAAGCCATTGCCGAACAATTGATGAGCTGATGTCATGAAGCTGCTGGAAAAGAGAATACTTCAAGATGGAAAATGCTTCGAAGGAGGCATACTGAAAGTGGATAGTTTTATCAATCACCAGATGGACCCTGTGCTCATGAAATCCATCGGCGTGGAATTTGTCCGCCTGTTCGCATCGACCAATGTCAATAAGATAATGACTATTGAGGCGAGCGGTATCGCTCCTGCCATCATGACCGGTTACTTGATGGATTTGCCGGTGGTCTTTGCCAAGAAGAAATCGCCGAAGACCATTCAGAACGCGCTCAGCACAACGGTTCATTCTTTCACGAAAGACCGTGATTACGATGTGGTCATCAGTTCCGACTTCCTGACTCCCGATGACAACGTGCTGTTTGTCGACGACTTTCTGGCTTACGGAAATGCCGCCTTGGGCATCATCGACCTTGTGCAGCAAGCGGGTGCCAATCTTGTCGGCATGGGTTTTATCATCGAAAAGGCTTTCCAGAACGGACGGAAACTCTTGGAAGAACGAGGAGTAAGGGTCGAAAGTCTGGCCATTATTGAAGACTTGTCCAACTGCAACATCAAGATAAAGGAAAGGTAGCGTCTGCCGCCAATTATGAAACAAAGCCCGAAAGTTCAATGAAAGGAACTTTCGGGCTTTTCTCGTTTCAGGCGGCTTCGTCAATGTCTACAAGTCGCTCTGTATGCGGGAAAAGTCGAGTAATTTCATGTCGAAGATCAGCGTGGAGTAGCCCAAAATTGATCCTGAACCGGAAGAACCGTATCCGTATTGCCAAGGAATGTACACTTCCCATCGATCGCCCGACTTCATGCGTTGGAGCACTTCCGACCAGCCGACAATACGAGTACTGACCCTTGTGACCAAAGGCGAAGAATCTTTCTGAGAAGAACTTTCGCCATCCTCGACAGGGTCGGTTCCCTTGAACGTGCCGTCGAAATATTCGCCGAGAATGTTCGTTCCTTTATAGTGTACCTTTACGTAATCGGTATAAAGAGGCGAGGTGGTGTTTGTTGCCGGGGCAGACGCTTTTCGTTTGAAGTAAATCACTCCTTCGGGATAGCTGACGAGGTGGATGGAGTCCAAGTCGCCGCGTGTGGCCGTGTTGGCGTGCAGGCCGGCTATGGAGTCGATGAATGCTTCGTTTCGCTCCTGCCAGTTGGCATACCGGCTTTCTTCTTCGACCTCCTTGCACGAGGTCACCAAAGCCGCTGCCAGCAGGGAAAAGAGACAGAGTTTGATCTTCATATCTTGAATGGATTGGTTTTATTGAATGGATTTCAGTAACGAAGTGATGCTGACCCGGTCGGCGATAAGGCGGTTCAGGTCGGCGATGGCCACGCGTTCCTGCTGCATGGTGTCGCGGTCGCGCAAGGTCACGCAATGGTCTTCCAGCGTCTGATGGTCGATGGTCACGCAATAGGGCGTACCGATGGCATCCTGACGGCGGTAGCGTTTGCCGATGCTGTCTTTCTCGTCGTACTGACAGTGGAAGTGGAACTTCAGGCTGTCGATGATTTCGCGTGCTTTTTCGGGCAGTCCGTCTTTCTTGACGAGCGGCATGACGGCCAGTTTCACCGGGGCCAACGGAGCGGGCAGACGCAACACCACCCGCGTTTCGCCGCCTTCGAGTTGTTCTTCGTGATAGGCCGCGCTCATGATGCTGAGAAACATGCGGTCGACTCCGATGGATGTTTCGATGACGTAGGGCACGTATGATTCGTTCAGTTCCGGATCGAAATACTTGATGCTCTTTCCGCTGTACTTCTCGTGTTGCGACAGGTCGAAGTCCGTTCGCGAGTGGATTCCTTCCACTTCCTTAAAGCCGAAAGGCATGAGAAATTCAATGTCGGTGGCGGCATTGGCGTAGTGTGCCAGTTTGTCGTGGTCGTGGTAGCGGTAATGGTCGTCGCCGAAACCGAGGGCTTTGTGCCATTTCAGGCGCGTTTCTTTCCAGCGGCTGAACCATTCGAGTTCTGTGCCCGGCTTCACAAAGAATTGCATTTCCATCTGTTCGAACTCGCGCATGCGGAAGATGAACTGACGGGCCACGATTTCGTTGCGGAAGGCTTTCCCGATTTGCGCGATGCCGAAGGGCACCTTCATGCGCCCTGTCTTTTGTACGTTGAGGTAGTTGACGAAGATGCCTTGAGCCGTTTCGGGACGGAGATAGACTTTCATCGCTCCGTCGGCCGTCGAACCCATTTCGGTGGCGAACATCAGGTTGAACTGTCGCACTTCGGTCCAGTTCTTTGTGCCCGAGATGGGGCATACGATTTCTTCGTCGATGATGATGCGGCGCAATTCCTCCAGATCGCCGTCGTTCAGCGCACGGGCGAAACGGTCGTGCAGAGCGTCGCGTTTGGCTTGGATGTCGAGTACGCGTGCGTTGGTGGAACGGAATTGCGCTTCGTCGAAGGCTTCGCCGAATCGTTTGGCCGCTTTGGCCACTTCTTTGTCCGCTTTTTCGTCATACTTGGCCAACTGGTCTTCGATGAGCACGTCGGCGCGGTAGCGTTTCTTTGAATCTTTGTTGTCGATGAGCGGATCGTTGAAGGCGTCCACATGTCCGGAGGCTTTCCAGATGGTGGGGTGCATGAAGATGGCCGAGTCGATGCCCACGATGTTTTCGTGCAACAGCACCATGCTGTCCCACCAATAGCGTTTGATGTTGTTTTTCAGTTCAACACCCATCTGACCATAGTCGTACACCGCTCCGAGCCCGTCGTAAATGTCGCTCGACGGAAATACGAAACCGTATTCCTTACAGTGCGAAACGAGCTTCTTAAATACATCTTCCTGTGCCATTTTCTTATTTTTTTATCGTGATTTACGGATTATGCTAACAAGTTGCAAAGATAGGGATTTCCTTCCTGCGACCGATAACGGGAAGGATTAAATTTATTGTTGTCCGGTGAATTTTCTAAAAAGGAGAAACCCTCCTTTTTTCGGTAAACTGCCGATTATGCATTTTATCGCATGCTCCACAACCGGCAAACACCTCCTGCGCACGCGCCCTCGCATAAACAGGTGTTTTGTAAAACTCTTTCAACACCTCTCGCGAAGTCGGTTTCGGAACCGGCGGGGATTTCGACCCTCTTGAAAGCCCCATGGGGAGGGGCTTTCCGAAATGCGTGCATTTGACGTCTGAAATGCGCGTGTCTGACGTCTGAAATGCACGTGTTTCAGAAGTCAAATGCACGCACTTGACGCGCGATTTGCACGCATTTCGGAAAACCATGTCAATGATGTAAAGAAAAGAGAACGTCGGGCGCGGGATGGAACAGGTGGAAAACGCTCAAACGGGGGCCTGTTTTTCCCAAGAGCCGGGACAGGTTCATTGCCGGTATGGTGAATGAAAACCGGAGGTTTCACGCTTTTTGCGGATGGCAACAGATTAAATTATCTTATGCATGACAGTTAAAGTTCCCCCGTTTCTTTGAGGGCTTTCTCGTCCGTGTTCCTGCGACGGCTTTGAGATTCTCGTCCTTGGGAGCTTTCACCGAAAGGACTTCTTGGTCTTTGATTTTTTCGTCCATATTACTACGTGTTTAATGACACCAACGGCGGTGTACGGACAAAAGTAAACCCAAGAAAATGTGTGTGTTAAAGGTTTGAGACAACTGCGTACTTGTGGCGTTGATATGGATGGAAGCGGCATCATAAAAAGAAGATACCGAACGGAGCATGCGCGTGAACATGTCCGTCCGGTAGGAATCTGTGTTTAATACAATATGCTGTTGTCTGCGACTTGTGTGGTCTCAAATGCGGATTCCCCTGCGATAATCCATCGGCGTGATGCCGTACATCTTCTTGAATGCACCATAGAAATTGGGCGTATGCTCGAAGCCGCAGCGGTCGGCGATGTCCTCGATCGTCAGTCCGGGTTTGGTTTCCAGCAGGTGGCGTGCCCTTTGCATCTTCATCTTCAGCATGTATGACGCCGGAGCGTCGCCCGTGATGGCCACGAGCTTCCGGTGGAACTGTCGGGGGCTCATGCAGAGTTTCTCCGCCAGAGCATTCACATTCAACTGTTGCTTGTCCATGAGCTGATAGA
>JBHAEN010000245.1:0-3469 GCA_041855645.1 Bacteroides sp.
AACGTATGAAAAACAAAAACCTAGTACAAAACCCCGGTTGGTAGATGAAACAAAAAAACAGCAAAAAGTAAATTTATCCGATAGAAACATGAAACTTTTCCACATTCTTCCGGCTCTGTGGGTACTCCTGCCGACACTCGCCGCTCAACCCGCTTACGACTACTCGCGTCTGCAACGCGAAAAACCGGGACGCGGACTGATGGCTGTCCGTGCGGACGAGCATACCGTAATTCTCTCTTGGCGTTACCTCTCGTCCGACCCCATGAACGAGGCTTTCGATGTCTACCGCGACAGTCGGAAATTGAACAAAGAACCTGTGAGCAACGCCACTTTCTTCAAAGACACCTACCACGGCGACGCTTCCGTATGCTACACCGTTAAAGCCCTCCGAGGCGGAACGGAAAGCAGTTATCGCTTGCCCCCAAAAGCTCCGAAGGGCTATCTCAATATTCCGTTGCAACGTCCCGAAGGAGGAGTAACTCCGGCAGGCGAGGCTTTCACTTATACCCCGAATGATGCGGGATTGGGCGACATGGATGGAGACGGAGAATACGAAATCGTCCTGAAATGGGATCCGACCAACGCACACGACAATGCACACGACGGCTACACCGGCCCCGTGTTGATGGATGCCTATAAGTTGGACGGTACGCACCTGTGGCGCATTGATCTGGGCATCAACATACGTGCCGGGGCACACTATACCCAGTTCATGGTCTATGATCTCGATGGAGACAATCGTGCGGAAGTCGTCATGAAGACCTCAGACGGGACAACCGACGGAACGGGAAAAGTAATCGGCAATCCTAAAGCCGACTATCGCAGCCCCAAAGGGCGGATACTGACCGGAAATGAGTACCTGACCGTCTTCGACGGATTGACCGGAGCCGCTATGTACACCACGGATTACCTGCCGCCACGAGGCAACCTGAAAGATTGGGGCGATGACAATGCGAACCGAAGCGACCGTTTTCTCGCTTGCATTGCCTATCTCGACGGAGTGCATCCCAGTGTGGTGATGTGCAGAGGCTACTACACCAGAGCCACATTGGCAGCCTACGACTGGGACGGTAAGCAACTCACCCAAAGATGGATGTTCGACAGCAACCAAACCGGAAATAAAGGCTATGCCGGACAAGGAAACCATAACCTCAGAGTGGGAGACGTGGACGGAGACGGACGCGACGAAATAGTCTACGGACAATGTACCATCGACGACAACGGCAGAGGGCTGTACACCACCGGCATGGGACACGGCGATGCCCTGCATCTTACGGCATTTTTTCCCGATGAAAACAAACTGCAAGTGTGGGCATGCCATGAAAATCGCCGCGACGGCTCTTCGTTCCGTGATGCAGCCACCGGAGAAGTCCTGTTTCAAATCAAGAGCAACGAGGATGTCGGACGTTGCCTTGCCGCCGATATCGACTCTCTGCACGACGGTACGGAGATGTGGTCGTGGGCTTCGGACGGCATACGCAATGTCAAAGGCGAAACCATTGCCAAAGACGTCAAAGGATTATCCGTCAACATGGCGGTGTGGTGGGACGGGGATTTGCTGCGCGAGCTGCTGGACAAGAACGTAATCAGCAAATACGATCACACGAGGCAAGCCTGCTTCCCTCTCGCCGTCTTCGAAGGATGTCTTTCCAACAACGGAACCAAGGCCACACCCTGCCTGCAAGCCGACATCGTGGGCGACTGGCGCGAAGAAGTCCTGCTCCGAACGGAAGACAACACGGCGTTACGACTCTACATGACGCCCATAGCCACCGAATATCGTTTTCACACCTTCCTCGAAGACCCCGTTTACCGCATCAGCATCGCCACCCAAAACGTAGCCTACAACCAGCCCACTCAGCCCGGATTCTACTTCGGAGCGGCCTTGCGAGGCACAACATTCAGGGGATGTAAGCTACCGTGAATTCATTACGCTAAATACCAAAAATCATGAAACGACAAATTCTCACCGGAATTCTGCTGCTTGCCACCGCAATGTGGGTGGCCGCACAAACCGGAAAACAAACCGTGAACGACTCCAATACGCCACTCCATTTGCTGGATCCCCAATACGCGGGAACATACGGCACACTGACCGCGGAACAAATCAAGGGAACGGTAGACCGGGTATTCGCCTACATAGATCGGGAAACACCTGCCCGGGTTACGGACAACCGCACCGGAAAAACCGTAACCGATTATACCCGTATCGACAGCCATTCGCAACTCGAACGCGGAGCTTTCCGACTCGGCAGCTACGAATGGGGAGTGACCTACTCCGCCTTGTCCGCCATGACTGAAGCCACAGGCGACACTCGCTACCGAAACTACGTGAACGCCCGATTCCGTTTTCTCTCCGAAGTGGCCCCACACTTCGAGCGAGTGATGAAAGAAGGAGGACAGATCGACCCGCAAATGAAACAAATACTCCTACCCGGCGCACTCGATGATGCCGGAGCCATCTGCTCCGCCATGATGAAAGCCGCCCGTCGGGATGCTTCACTATCGTTGAGCAAACTGATTGACAACTATTTTCAGTTTATCCGTGACAAAGAATACCGACTCGACGACGGAACTTTCGCCCGCAACCGCCCGCAACGCAACACACTGTGGTTGGACGACATGTTCATGGGCATCCCCGCCGTGGCGCAACGAGGTCTTTACGCTCCCGCCGAAGCCGAAGAACACTATCGCGAAGCTGTCAAGCAGTTTCTGCAATTCGCCCGCAGAATGTTTCTTCCCGAACGGGGACTCTATCGCCACGGGTGGGTGGAAGGTGCTGCCGATCATCCGGCTTTCTGCTGGGCACGCGCCAACGGATGGGCAATGCTCACGGCTTGCGAACTGCTCGACGTGCTCCCCGAAAAGCATCCGCAACGCAATGAAGTTCTCGATTACTTCCGCAGCCACGTCCGCGGGGTGGCCTCGTTGCAAAGCGGGACGGGATTGTGGCATCAGCTGCTCGACCGCAACGACTCTTATTTGGAAACGTCGGCATCGGCCATTTACGTCTATTGCATCGCCCACGGCATTGTGCAAGGATGGATAGACGCCGTGAGCTACGGACCCGTGGCACAACTCGGCTGGCATGCCGTAGCGGGCAAAGTAAATGCCGAAGGACAGGTAGAAGGCACTTGCGTGGGAACAGGCATGGCCTTCGACCCGGCATTCTACTATCACCGTCCCGTGAATGTGTACGCCGCTCACGGCTACGGACCCGTAATTTGGGCGGGGTCCGCGATGATTCGTCTGCAAAAGCTGTTCCACCCGAAGATGAACGACAGCGCCCTGCAATATTACACCGTGAAGCAGAACACCGACCAACCCATCTTTGCCGTGGACAATGAATAAACATTTCGTATCCCCTTTCAAAAACAGACAGACATGAGAAGAGAAGCATTCAAGATGTACCTGAAGCCCGGTTGCGAGGCCGAGTACGAAAAAAGACATGCCGCCATCTGGCCCGAAC
>JBHAEN010000246.1:0-4277 GCA_041855645.1 Bacteroides sp.
AACGAAAAAACGGGTGCAGACCGACGAAAAGGATGGTGCAGGCCGACGATCGATCTTATGCGGCGAAAACGGATAAGTCATGAACGGGAGCAAGCCGCGGGATGCGGCTGTCCTTACAAGCCGAAATGGCGGAGTACTTGGATAATAGGAAAAAAATCATACATTTGCCGAACAAATTATCCATTGAATAGCTCGACCCATGATGAATTCTCCGAAAGACAGGCTGAGAGTCGATTTCGATTATCTGCCGCTCATTAACTTTGCGATACAACAGCATCGTGTGACCATCATACACCGACTCTCCGTGACCAATTGCAGCGACCGGCCGTTGGAAAACCTGCGTGTCGACATAACCGCCGATCCGGATTTCGGGAGTGTGACGCCGATTGCGGTGGACCGTCTTTCGCCTCAGGAAACCGTTCATCTGAAAACATTCGGCTTCACGCTTTCGGCCGCTTATTTCGCCGGGCTTACCGAACGTCTTTCGGGCTGTTTGAAACTGAAGATTTCGGAAGGGGAGGAGCTTGTGTTCAATCGTGACTATCCCATCGACCTGTTGACCTACGATCAGTGGGCCGGACTTGATGTGCATCCTGAGTTGCTTGCTGCTTACATCACCCCCAACCATGACGCGCTTGTGCCCATATTGCAACGCGCTTCGGCCATATTGGAGCAATGGACGGGTAAGCCCTCGCTCGATGAATATCAGAGCCGCAACCCCGACCGCGCCCGTAAGCAGATGGCCGCCGTATATGCTGCCATTGCCGAGCAGTCGGTGATTTACAGCACGGTTCCTGCCGGCTTTGAAAGCAGCGGACAGCGCATTCGTACGGTCGACGTTGTCATCGCCCAAAAGCTCGGGACCTGCTTGGATATGGCTTTGCTCTACGCTTCCTGTTTGGAGGCCATCGGGCTTCACGCTTTCGTTGTGGTGACACAAGGACATGCTTTCGCCGGTGCGTGGTTAGTGCCCGAAACATTCCCCGACGCCATTGTGGATGATGTGTCGCTGCTCACCAAGCGAACGGCAGAGGGCATTTACGACATTGCGCTGGTCGAAACAACCTGTATGAACGCGGGAAAGTCGACGGACTTTGACGAAGCGGTGAAAATAGCCAACGGCCAACTGACGGGGGCGAATCATTTTATATGGGCATTGGACGTGAAGCGAGCGCGTTTCTCGGGCATTCGTCCCATTCCGCAGCGCGTGCAGAATGGCAACTCGTGGGAGATAAAAGCCGAGGCCGACACCGATGCGCCGACGGCTTATTCCACCCCGAAAAGCATCAATCCTTACGATCTTTCCGGAGGCGATTCGGCCGTGACGCTGACCAAACAACTGATGTGGGAGCGTCGCCTGCTCGACCTGAGTCTGCGCAATAATCTGCTTAACATCCGCATTACGAAGAATACGCTGCAACTGATTCCTGCCAATTTCGCCGCATTGGAGGATGCGCTTTACAATGGAGATGAGTTCAGCATCCTGCACTGTCCTGCCGATTGGAAAGCTCCGGAGCCATACTACGGCATTTACTCCGTAATCCCCGAATCAGACCCGATAACGGAAATGATTGCTTCGGAGCTTACGCAGAAGAGATTGCGCTCATATCTTTCGGAGAACGATTTAAGCAAGGCATTGACCCACCTGTATCGCACCTCGCGCAGTTCTTTGGAAGAGAACGGAGCCAATACGCTCTACTTGGCCATCGGACTGCTGAAATGGTACGAAACACCTGCGAGCGAACGGGCGCGTTATGCTCCTTTGTTGCTGATGCCGGTCGAAATCGTGCGCAAATCGGTGGCCAAGGGTTACATCATCCGCTCTCGCGAAGAAGAAATCATGATGAACATCACCCTCTTGGAAATGCTCCGGCAGAACTTCGGCATCACCATTTCAGGTCTGGACGTGTTGCCGACGGATGAGCACGGGGTCGACGTCAAGCGAGTGTATTCCATTCTTCGCAACGGCATCAAAAATCAGCGTCGGTGGGATGTGGAAGAGCAGTCGGTGCTCGGCATTTTTTCGTTCAACAAGTTCATCATGTGGAACGATATTCATAACAATTCCGATAAACTGGCGAAGAATAAAATCGTGGAAAGTCTCATCAAAGGACAAATCGGCTGGGAAATCGCCGGAATGGATTCCGATGCTTCCGTCATCAACACCCAACTGTCTTCGCCCGATGTCCTGTTGCCTATCAGTGCCGATTCGTCGCAATTGGAAGCCGTCCATGAGGCAATCAATGACAAGACATTCATTCTTCACGGCCCTCCGGGGACGGGAAAATCGCAAACCATTACGAACATCATCGCCAATGCCCTCTACAAAGGGAAGCGTGTGCTGTTCGTGGCCGAAAAAATGGCTGCCCTTTCCGTTGTGGAAAAACGTCTCGACGCTCTCGGTATTGGAGCGTTCTGTCTGGAGTTGCATTCAAACAAGGCTAAGAAGTCGGCTGTCCTGTCGCAGTTGAAGAATACGACCGAGATCATACGCCGGTCTTCTCCCGAATCTTTCGCTCGTGAGGCCGACCGGTTGTCGAAGTTGCGTCAGGAATTGAATGTTTACGTCGAGGCTTTGCACAAGGAGTATCCGTTCGGACTTTCCCTGTACGACGCCATTGCACTCTATCAGTCCTCGCATGCCGAATTGGGCTTCAATATTCCGCTTTCTCTGTTGGACATGACGGGAAAAGAAACCGTCGTGCAGTGGGAAGACGCCTTGGAAACCGCAATCAGTGCGGCCAATGCCTGCGGGCATCCTCACACGCATCCGTTGTCGGGTATTGCGATAACCGCTTATTCGGGGGCGTTGAAAGACGAGGCAGTCCGGTTATTGAAGGAGTTCGAGGGTCTCTTGCAAACGCTTCGGGCAAAACTTCCCGCTTTCCAGGCCTTGTGGAAAGAAACCGATTCACGGTGGACGCATAAGGATTTTCAGGCGATGTCTCATCTGGCGCGGATTCTGGATTCTATCCCCGAGCTCACCCCCGAACTGTTGATAGATCCCCTATACCCCGGGCTGTTCGAGGAACTCGAATGTACGGTAGCCTGCGGCCTCCGGCGCGATGAATTGAAATCGATTCTTGAAGAGCGATTCACTCAGGAAGTCTTTACTGTCAATGCCGAGGCTTTGATGGTTGAATGGAACAGAGCTGCCGATCAATGGTTTCTGCCTCGTTACATGGGACAGAATAAAGTGAAAAAAGCATTGCGTCGATATGCATTCCGCTCCCTTGCCACCGACGATGTGGAGCCCGTCCTCACACAACTCGTCCGGTACCGTCGGGAAGCCGAGGCGGTGCAGAAACAAACCGATCGTTTGCTGACTTGCTTCGGGCGTTTCGGTAAGGTCGAAGACTGGAAGAATATCGAGTCGATTATCCGGCTGATGAAGGAAGCTCATTCATCCCTGTTGGTCTATGCCAAGGAAAGAACGAAGGTCACACTGCTGAAGAAAAACCTTGCCGAAGAACTCACCGACGGCATACAGTCTTACCGGCAACTTCATGGGGTTACCCTGAGTGAGTGGTGCACATTGGCCGACGCTTTGCAAGACATGGAACAGCGGCTTGCCGATTTGCTCGGTGTCACAACCGATGCCCTGTATTCCGCCGATTCCACCGATTGGCTGAACATCGGTTTGGGCAAGACACAGACGTGGGTGGAGCACATCGACCGTTTGAAAGACTGGTTTCAATGGCTTGAGGCATCGCGCAAACTGCACGAACTGGGCATCGGTTTCGTGGCCGACGAATATACCCGTCGCAACATACCGACACCGCAGCTGCTCGGTCGTTTCCGCAAAAGTCTTTACAGGAGTGTCATTCAATACATAACTTCCAAAGAGCCGGTTTTGGAACTGTTCAGCGGGCAGATGTTCAACGATACCATAGCCAGATACAGGCAAATGGTGGCCGACTTTGAGCAACTCACCCGTCAGGAGATATTCGCCAAGTTGGCTTCCCAAATTCCTTTGTTTACTCAGGAAGCCATTCTGAACTCTGAAGTCGGGATTCTCCAGAAGAATATCCGCAGCAATGGTCGCGGTATGTCCATCCGTAAACTCTTCGACCAGATACCCACGTTGCTTCCTCGCATGTGTCCGTGCATGTTGATGAGTCCGCTCTCGGTCGCTCAGTTCATTGATGCCGATGCCGAAAAGTTCGATCTTATTGTTTTCGACGAGGCTTCCCAAATGCCGACCTACGAAGCCGTGGGGGCTATCGCCCGCGGAAAAAATGTGGTCATTGTGGGCGACCCGAAACAGATGCCGCCTA